>JAFGSY010000043.1 GCA_016934315.1 Candidatus Anaeroferrophillus wilburensis
ATGCCGCATATCGAGGAACGCTTCAAGAAACAGATCTTTGGAGTTCTTTTCCGGGAAAAGACCGAATTGTGACATCCCGGCGCCCACCACCGCTACCTCCCGGCCCAGTCGCTTTTTTTTACTCATCCCATTACCCTCTGCCGATCAGATGATTTTGCGATCTTTTCCTTCCCAGTAGGGATCACGCAATACCCTTTTTAAAATCTTACCGTAATTGTTTTTGGGCAACGATTCGATAAAATCGACGGATTTTGGCTTCTTGTAACCGGCCAGGTTTTCTTTGCAGAAATCAATCAACTCCTCGGCACGCACCTGAGCCCCGGGGAACAACGCCACAACCGCCTTGATGGCCTCGCCCCACGTGGGGTCAGGAATGCCGAAAACCGCCACCTCGCGCACCGCCGGATGGGTGAGCATGACTTCTTCAATTTCACGCGGATAAACATTCTCACCACCGGTGATGATCATATCTTTGGAGCGATCCATCAGAAACAGGTAGCCCTGTTCATCCATATAGCCAACATCACCGGTATGCAGCCAGCCATTGCGGATGGTGTCAGCGGTTGCCTCCGGGTTGCGCCAGTAGCCTTTCATGACCAGATCGGAGCGGGTTACCACTTCACCGATTTCTCCCGCCGGCAGCTCCTGGTCGTTAGCGTCAAAAATTTTCACCTCCACATCGGTCCGCTGGATGCCCGTCGAGGAAAGTCGTTTCTCTTGCGCGGCAGTCCCTTCGACAACATGGTCACGCGTGGGCAGGTAGGTGATGGTCATGGGAGATTCACCTTGACCATAGAGCTGCACCAGACAGGGACCAAGTTTTCCCAAAGCCCTTTTCAGGTCTTCGACATACATGGGCGCCCCGCCATAATTAAGACATTTCAATGAACGGTGATCATAGCGATCAACAGCGTCATTTTCCACCAAGAGCTTGATCATTGTCGGGGCCGCAAACATGTTGGTAATCCGGTGCTTTTCAATCGTCTGGAACACCAGTTCGGGATCAAATGATTTCGAGTCAAGAATAACGTTGGCAGCCGCTTTACCGACATTCGGCAGGGCATAGATGCCGCTGCCGTGTGAAAGCGGCGCGGCATGGAGAATAGCATCATCAGGGCCAAGAGAACTCATGTCGGCATAGAAATTCATCGTCATGGCCAGCATATTGCGATGGGTCAGCATTGCCCCTTTCGGCATGCCGGTAGTCCCTGAAGTATAAAAAAGCCAGGCCAGCTCATTGGGATCAACCGCAACATCCTGCCAATGTGCATCGCCCTCACCGAGAAGGGTTTCATAATCCTCCAGCATATCATCGGCACCGGCGGTCGTGATGAACAGCTTGACATTGGGGATCAGTCCTCTCACCTCTGCCAGGGGGGCATTGAACTCCGGTGAGATAATGACCGCCTTGGCCTGGGAATGGTCGATTATGAAAGCGCACTCCTTGGGATGCAGACGGAAATTGATCGGCACGGCGCCAAAGCCGGCTTTAAAGCAGGCAAATAGAGATTCCAGGGTTTGAGGATAGTTATACTGCAATATGGCGACATTATCGCCACGCCTTATGCCACGCCCGGTCAAAGCATGAGCCAGCCGGTTGGCCCGCTCATTAAATTGGGCATAGGTCAGGTGACGCTCACCATGAATGATTGCCGGATGCTCAGGATAGGTGCGGGCAGATTTGGTTAAGAGTGTACCGATGTTCACAACAGTCTCCTGCCTGTAAAAGCTTTTTCATTCATGCCATGACCCAGCCACCGTCGACATTCAGGACTTGGCCGGTAATATAACTGGAGGCCGCGGATGCGAGGAAAAGCGCCGCATCGGCCATGTCTTCGGGAGTACCCCAGCGGGCAATGGGCAACCCCTGGACACTGTAGTCAAACCCTTTGGTCATCTCGGTTTTGCAGGCTCCGGGAGCAATGGCATTGACGTAGATGCCATCCTTGGCAACATCTTTGGCCAGCCAGCGGGTCAACGAGAGGACGCCACCCTTAGCAGCGGCATAGGCCGGGCCTGAGCGGCCACGCATGGCTTCCGGACTGTCATCAAGCTTGGAGACCGCACCGCCGATAATACCGGAAATGGAACTGACATTGATGATTTTGCCATACCCACGATCACGCATGTGGGGATAGATGGCCTGGATACAGAGAAAGGTCCCACGCATGATGATGTTGCAGACCCGGTCCCAGGTTTCCACCGGGGTATCGACCAATGAGTCACGATGCACAATGCCGGCATTATTGACCAGAATATCAATATGATCCATGGCTTCAATGCTTGCTGCCGCAAGGCGCCGGATATCCTCGGGTTCGGACATATCAGCTTTTATATAGTTTGCCGCCCCCCCCATCGCCCTGATTGTTGCAACCGTTTCATCGCCGGGGATAATATCACTAACCACCACACCCGCGCCGGCTTCGGCCAACGCGATGGCGATGCCAGCGCCGATACCCCGGGCGGCCCCGGTAACAATCGCGTTTTGCCCTGACAAATCATATTTCTTGATGCCCATACAGTGTTCCTTTCCTGTTTACTCAAGTCTGGTGATGTTCCTCCAGCAACCAAGCACTCAAAACTGATGGCTTACGATCACTTGAAAATGACGCCTGGGATATAGGTGATGATTGATGGAAAGAAAATGCAGATCAAAACACCGATTACCTGCAGGGCAATGAACGGCAGCACCCCTTTGTAAATTTCCAGCATCTGGTATTTCCCCCTGGGCGCGGCACCGGCAAAATAGAACAGCGCATAACCAAAGGGGGGGGTCAGAAACGAGGTCTGCAGCACAATGCAGATGAGCATCGAAAACCACAGAGGATTGAAACCCAGCTCCATACAGACAGGCATGTAAACCGGGAGGCAGACGAGAAGGATGGCCACCCAGTCAATGAACATCCCCAGGATGAAGACGGCGAGGAGCATGATGAAGAGGATCATCCCCGGCTGAAGATCTCCTCCCATGAGCAGGTTGGTAATGACATCCCCCCCGCCGACAAAGAGAAAAGTGGCGCTGAAAAGATTGCCGAAAAGGACGAGGATCATGACCATTGATGTGGTCCTGAGCGTCGCCTTGCAGGACTCGAAGATCACCTTCCGGTTGAAGTTGCCGCGGGTGATGGCCAGGATGGCGGCACCAAAGACACCGACCCCCGCTGCCTCGGAAGGCGTGGCGACACCTCCAAGGATGGTGCCCATGACCGCGAAGATCAGCACCAGCGGCGGAATCAAGGACTTTATGACCATCCACATCTTTTGCCGGGCAGAATAGCCGGAGGCCTCCTCCCTGCTGATGGCAGGACCGTAGGCAGGCTTCACCTGGCACATGGTAAAGACATAAACCATGTACAGCAGCGACAACAGCAGACCCGGCAGGATGGCCGCAGCGAAGAGGGCACCCACCGACGTTTCTTTAAGCCCGGTCAAACCGCCATACACAACGAGCATGATGCTCGGCGGGATCAGGATGCCCAGTGTGCCGCCGGAACAGATCAGACCGGCGGCCATCTCCTTATTGTAACCCTTTTCGAGCAGTTTCGGACCGGCAAGGAGGGTCATGCCGACGACCGAAGCGCCGACGATACCCGTGGTGGCGGCCAGGATAACGCACACGAAGATAACCGCCAAACCTAGTCCGCCCTTTATCTTGCCCATAACCACGTAGAGGGCTTCAAACAGGGCATCGGAAATCTTGGCACGGTCCAACAACTGCGCCATCAGGATAAACAGCGGGACCGCCACGAGCACAAAATTGTTCATGGTGCCCCAGGCGTTGTTGATAAAAAACCCTAAAAGGCCGTCAACATTGAAGCCGTTTTCAATCAACCCGAAGATTACCGCGGTGCCGGCAAGTGAATACGCCAAGGGAAGCCCGAGCACGATGAAGACAATAAGCGTGGCAAACATGCCGATGGTTAACAGTTCCGGACTCATGACATCCTCTTAACGAACCGCTTCTTTTTGCCCGAAGGTCAAAAAGCGTTTAATCAGGTTAGAAAGAACTTGCAGGAAAAGAAAGGTGAACCCCAGAGCCATCATCAACTTCACCGGCCAGATCGGCGGCGCCCACGCCGATGACAGTTCCTCGAGGATTTTCGTCGAGGTGATCGCGTTGTCCCAGGCCCAAATGCCAAGCAGAGTAACGAGGGGAAGGGTTACCAAGATCGTCAGGACGATATAGAGGATATCCTGAATTTTCCTGGGCAATCTGCTGCTGAAGATATCCACTCTCACATGACCATCATAATATTCCGTATAGCCATAGCCCATGACAAAATGCACGCCGTACATGAAGGTCGTCAATTCCAGACCCCAGATCGTCGGCGCGTTGAAGAAATAGCGCCTGACGACTTCGTAGCAGACCATCACCACCAGGGCCGCCATGATAAGCGACGACGCCTCCGCCTGTTTCACAACGATCTTGTCGATTGTCTTCGTAAGCGACCTCAGCATGGACTCCACTCCTGTTTCTGCCCTGTGCCATGGATGACCAGCAACAGATTCCGCGCTACGATGCCGGTCTTTTGAGCCAAAAATGCGGTTCAACCATTCAAAAATGCTGCTGTCTCGCATGGGGATACCTTGCCGGATTCGCCACGATCGGCGAATCCGGCAGGCCCCTTTTTAGCGGTTCCTCTCTTCAGGCGTCATGCCCTACTCGTGCAGCTTTCCCTTTACCACGTCATCAAGCGGCCAAGGTGTTGCGCCGGCCCGGGCGGCACGCCAGTCAGCAAAGTCCTTCTTCAACGCTTCCTGGGATTCAAGCAGCCGTTTGCAGTCAGGATTTCTGGCTTTCACTTTTTCCAGGTAGGCTTGCGTCGTCTTGGCAAAATCGGTAATGGTCGCGTCATCCATCATAATAATTTCAGAATGTTCCTTGAAACGGCGGATAGCCTCGGCATTCAGGTTGTTGATCCAGCTATAGCTCCAGAGCTGGGTCTCCTTGGCGGCCGTATCGATGATCCATTTCAGATCGTCGCCCAGTTTGTCATAGGCCTGCTTATTGAAAAAGAAAGCGAACTGACAGGCGGTCTGATGAACACCCGGTTCGATGATGTATTTGGTAACCTCGTCAAAACCCATCGGCCAGTTGACCGCCGGAGAGGAAAACTCCGCCGCATCCAGAACGCCTGTCTGCAGGGAGAGATACACTTCGCCGCCGGGAGTAGCAACGCCGGAAGCACCAAGTTCGTTGAGGATATCCAGGTACCAGCCCCAGGTTCTGACCTTCATCCCCTTGAAATCCTCCATCTTGGTGGCGCGCCGGTTGGAGTTAAGCCCCATTTCCTGGCCCACTTGGCCGCCGGGCAGCGCAACAAGGTTGTATTGGCCATAGAGATTCTGCATCTCCTGCAGGCCGCCCCGTTCATAGAGCCAGATATTATAAAGTTCACCGTCCAGCCCGTAGGGAACGGAACCAAAGGCGATAAACGCCTCGTTCTTGCCCTTCCAGTAACCAGGCCAGTCATGTCCGGCTTGAAAGGAGCCTTTGCTGACCGCATCGAAAATCTCCATGGCAGGAACAAGTTCGCCGGCTGAAAAGGCCTTGATGTCCAGACGACCGCCGGAAGCCAGACGGACCGTGTCGCAGAAATGGACAGCCATGTCGTAGAACAGCAGCCCTTTGGACCAGGGAAGAACCATTTTCCAGCGGTGTTTTTCGGTGCTGGTGGTGACCTTGAGTCTCTTCACTTCTTCAATTCTGTCATCCGCACCAAATTTCGTCCGATCTGACTTTTTCTTCTGATCGGCAGCCAATGCCATGTTGCCAACAAATAAAAAAATTACCGCAAATAGTACTGCCGCCTTGAGACATCTCTTCATGATTCCTCCTCCTGTTTGCAGGAGCAGCCTTGTGCTGCTCGGTTGTAGGTCGCTCTGACTATCCTGTTTGTGAGAAATCATGCTGTGATTTCACCACATCCTAAAAAGAGAGATAGCAAATTTATCCATCTGCAGCTGCGGAAAGTCCGTGGATTGGATGCGGGGTACCCTCGTTGTATTCCGATCGCCAAACTTCCTGGGAATAACCTGCTGCACCTAGCAGAAGGTCCAGCCGCCATCGATGCTTACCGCCTGGCCGGTAATACACTGGGCTTGATCGCTGGCCAAATAGAGCGTCAGGGCTGCAAGCTCTTCCGTACTTACGAGTTTTTTCAGAGGCTGGTTTTTGAGCAACACCTGTTGAGGGACTTCACTCTCAGTGATATTGTATTGAACCGCCAGATCTTTTATCTGTTTCTGCACCAATGGAGTAAGTACGTACCCCGGGCAGATTGAGTTGGCGGTGATGTTCCATTCGGCAAGTTCACACGCCATAACCTTGGTAAAACCGATAATGCCATGTTTGGCCGCTACGTAAGCGCATTTCCAAGGGGATGGGGCTTTTCCATGGGCTGATGAAATACTGATTATCCGTCCCCACTTTTTTTCCTTCATGTAGGGGACACAGGCTTTGGTGCAAAGAAATGTCCCGGTCAACATCACAGAGATAAGCTGATTCCATTTTTCCAGAGGGAACTCTTCTATTTTGCTGATAAACTGAAGACCGGCATTGTTGACAATAATATCTGCCGAGCTGAATGTTGAAACGGTTTTTTCCACCATCTCGACAACACTGTCCTCCCTGGACACATCGCAGCCAACTGCGATAGAGCGACCGCCCTGGCCGGTAATTTCCGTGGCTGTTTTTTCCGCCGCCACGTCATTGAGGTCGGCAGCAACCACCCGGGCGCCGTTTTTTGCCAGATGTAAAGCAATGGCTTTTCCAATACCGCTGCCCGCTCCGGTAACAATAGCTGTCTTATCGGCAATCATTTTTCCTCTCCTCATCGTGGCTTTTCCCTGGAAAACACACCATCAGCGTTTTCTCTTCACTATAAAACGATGTTGGAGCAATGCTTGCAAATGCTATTCCATTCTAAAGATACAAGATGGTTCCCGCGTTAAACTTTGTATAACTAGCTAAGATATTAGTAAGAAATATATCTTAAATGGTAACCGCAAAGGTGAATTGCTATTTTATTTCTTGCAAAAAATCATTAATGAGCTATTATAAATTGTCTTTTTATTGCTATATGAATTAAAAATACTACAGGTTGAACCCATGGATGCCAGTCCAAATCATTCACATGCCACCACGCTTCAGCTGACAGAAAATTTTTATCAGTCCTTGCTGGACAACATGAAGATTGGAGTTATTGTCTGTAATGCGGCTGGCCATATTATTTATCTCAATGAGACCTACGCTTCGTTTTTAGGTATTGACCCAGCCGCACAGATTGGCAAACATGCCACTGAAGTAGTAGAAAATTCACGGCTTCATATTGTCGCCCAGACAGGACAGGCGGAAATCAATTATCCCCATGAATTCAAAGATAAGAGCTTTGTAGTTCACCGTGTGCCCATCCGTGAAGGAAATGAAATAATTGCCGTTCTTGGACTGGTACTCTTCAGCGGGGCTGATATCGTCAAACGGCTGGCGGTTCAGTTATCCCATTTACAAACCAAACTGCAGATGTATGAAAGCGAACTGCAAACCGTGCATGGCACCCACTATACGTTTGACAGTATTGTCGGAAGCAGTGATGCTTTAGGACGGATCAAAGAGGAGGCGTTAAAAGCTACGTTGAACGACTTTCCCGTTCTTATTACTGGAGAATCTGGAACCGGAAAAGAAATTATCGCTCAGGCTATTCACGCGGACAGCGCTCGCCGCTCCTATCCTTTTGTCAGAGTGAATTGCGCTGCCATTCCAAAGGAGCTTTTTGAGGCTGAATTATTCGGGTATGAGCGAGGCGCATTTACCGGTGCTGACCGACGGGGTAAAGCAGGCAAGTTTGAAGTCGCCAACTTAGGGACGATTTTCCTTGATGAGATTGGTGATTTACCTTTGGAAACTCAACCCAAGCTGCTCCGGGTACTGGAAATGAAAGAATTTGAACGAATAGGAGGAAATCGTCTGATTCATTCTGATTTCAGGGTAATTGCCGCTACCAACCAGAAACTCATGGAAAAGGTAGCGGACGGGAGTTTTCGAGCTGATCTATTCTACCGCCTTAATGTCATTGCCCTGGATATTCCAGCACTGAGAAATCGACAGGAGGACATTATCCCTTTAGCACACCATTTTATGCGTTGTTCTGAAACTTGCGTGATGAGCGATGCTACTACCCTTGATCAAGCGGCTGAAAACCTGTTGCTCGGTCATCATTGGCCTGGCAATGCACGGGAACTCCGCAATGTCATCGAGCAGGCATTGGTTGCAGCAAAAAGTGGTCCTATCACCGTTGACGATTTACCCTTCTATCTACAGCCCTCAGTAAAGAAAAAGTTTGGCATCCGGAGAACATCAACACTGAAAGAATACCTGCGGGCAGCCGAGATTCACGCTATCCAGGAGGCCTTAGCAGCCGCCGGCAACAACAAAAGCATGGCAGCCCGACAGCTGGGCATTCACCGAACCCTGCTTTACAATAAAATGAACAAATTAGGGATCAAAATAAAGAGCTAAAGGTGACGATGTGGGGCTGTATCATTTTTGCCACATATGTATGAGCAGAACAGCGGCAACCGTTTTTCAACAGAATTAGTATTCGTCAGCTGACTTTACGCTTTTTGATGCTTCAGCTGTTGCCCAACACCAAAAAACCGGGGAGCCGATGACGGGACTTGGACCGCTGACCTACTGCTCACTGTTTCGTCGTCATGAAGAAAGTGCTTGAAAGAGCAGATCTACTGTAAAATAGTGTCACAGAGATACAAGACAGTATGAGCGGTTTTTCGTCAAACAGCCAAGCGGCGCCGGATTCGTGCTTTCCTCCCCCTCATACGCGGCGATGCCCTTGCTATCTATGCAAATACCAATAGAACCGTCGGCGCAGAGATCATCCCTTGCTACTGCTCCGGGTACTGATGGTAAAGGCCACTGCAGGCGATGGCGTTCGTGCGAGAAGTGATTCCATAGACTGACTGCCGTGAGATGCAGGGACTCGGCCACGGCTCCGTCTTTCAGGCGGCTGAAGCCTTATCCGCGCTCAAGCGGTCGCCCATGATATTCTGCCACAGAGCATGTGAAAATTTCTACTTGAATCGGGCTATTAATGCACACAAAAAGGGAGGGGAGACATGAGGAAACTGCATGGTGTTGAGGTGATGAGGGTAGTGGTTTTGATCGGCATTCTTTGTTGCGTTTTTAGTGGATCAGCATCATGGGCTGCTGAGGTGATTCCTGAAGATTTAATTGTTGAAGGTGGCCTTGCAGTTGGCACGGCTGCTGCGGTTGGGGATAGTTTCAGCTTTATTACGTTGCAACTTCATGAAGACAATACGCGATTATTATTTAATGACGCCTCTGAATTATCTGGCTATCCCAATAATGATTGGATTCTCAAAGCAAATGATTCAAATAACGGCGGGCAAAACTATTTCGCCATCGTAGATGCTGGTGCCGGCGATCCAACAGGTGATTCCGGAACACCCGTATTGCGAGTGGATGCCGGGGCGCCTGCCAATACTATCCGCGCCTATCAAAATGGTGATATTAGTCTTGGGGGGGCAAATGTTGCCAATACCATCTCGGTGGGTTCGGCTGGGTTTGAAGGCACCATTAGCAATGTTGCGGCCGGAACAAACACAACTGATGCCGTGAACTATGGCCAGCTGGTCGATGTCCAGACTCAGGTGACGAATAATGATAGTGACATTGCCGCCAACACCGATAATATAGCCATCAATGCTGCCGCCATAGCAAGCTCATCAGCCGCCATGTCCTTTGTGTCCACAGGTACAAGCGGCGCATCCAGCGCAACAGGAACCGGGAGTCTTGCCATCGGTTCAGGTGCATCAGCCAGAACCAACGATATTGCCATCGGTTTAAACTCCACGGTCACTGCCGACGGCAGTACGGCACTGGGCACTAATACGGCTATAGACTCCACAAACAGTGTCGCAGTCGGCGCCGATGCTGTGGTTGAAGCAGATGCCGCGGGTGGAACTGCAATCGGCCAGAACACCATTGTCCGATCAGGAGCCACCAATAGTGTAGCCTTGGGCAAGGATTCTGTCGCATCAGAAGCCAACACGGTGTCGGTCGGCTCTTCCGGCAATGAAAGACGCATCACCAATATAGCTGATGGGATTGATGCCAACGACGCCGCTACCGTGGGTCAACTCCAGGGAACGATGACCAACATAGATACCCGTATCGACAAACTCGATGATCGTGTTGATGACGTTGGCTCCCTGGCCTCTGCCTTTTCGGCTTTGGTGCCGAATACCCGTGCCCTCGGCAACACCCAAATTGCCCTTGGTGTAGGGCACTACAGCGGCTCCAACGCGTTGGCTGCCGGCATGTTTCACTACGTGAGTGATAAGATTATGGTTAACGCCGCTGTTTCAACCACTTTCAACAACAATGGGACTGCCACACGAGCTGGGATTACTTTTGGTTTCTAATTGAACGACGCGGGAACTGCTGGTCGATTTACGACGGCAGGAGCGGCGTAGCCCAGCAACCGCTGCCCCTCCTCACGAGCGGCGATTTTGGTTGACAACCACGCTTCCGTTGCGTCGGGTTTTCACGAATATTCCTCTATCCGGTTCCAAATAACGTCCGACGTCAACGGCTGATTCCATTCGACATCCAGCAGATCGCTGCGCCAACCGTGGCCACCTCAGTGATGAGGCAGGAAGCTGAATGAAAAGATTAAAAATATCTGTCAGCAAAGCCTGTCAGATTACCGGTTGTTCCCGGCAGCAGTTCTATGAAATTCATCGAAATCAGCAGACTTCAGTTTCCTTCCAAAAAAAATGGTACGATAAAATTGAAAGTATGGGAATAAATGTGGGGTAAATGTTTCAGTGAAACTCCCCGGGGCAAGCCCCGGAGCATTCTGCAAAGGATTTTGGTAAGCAATCAACAAATTCAAAGGTTACGAAAGTAGAGTTTTGCCAACGGTAAGAATCTCGGCCTCTTTAGTGCCCTCATAAAGTTCCAGAATTTTGGCATCACGATAGAATTTCTGAACCTTGTATTCTTTGATATAACCATAACCACCATGTATTTCAAGGGCGGCGTTGGCACAGAAAACTGCCGTCTGCCCACTGTAGTATTTAGCCATTGCGGCCAAAGTGAAATCGGGGGTGCCCTGATCATAGAGCCATGCAGATTTGTAGACCAGATTACGGGCCGCTTCAACCCTGATTGCCATCTCGGTTAACTTTGCCTGGGTCAGCTGAAAATTGCCAATAGGTGTCCCAAAAGCGCTACGTTCCTTGGCGTAACGCACCGCTTCATCAAGACACCCCTGCCCCAGGCCAACCCCTTGCGCAGACACCATGATTCTGGTTTTATCAAAAAAGTGCATTACTTGATGGAAACCTCGGCCCTCCACCCCAACCAGATTTTTCTGGGGCACCCGAACATCCGCAAAGGCAATCTCAGCCGTATCACTAGCCCTGATCCCCAGTTTTCCCCTGATCTTGCTGCGGGTGATCCCGGGCAGATCCGCAGGTATTATCAGCATGCTAAAACGATCATGCCGCCGTTTGGCTTCCGGATTAGTAACCACCAAGGTTACCATAAAATCGCAGACGGTACCGTTGGTAATAAACATCTTGTTGCCGTTGACAATATAGTCATCACCATCTTTAACAGCCCGGGTGGCAACACCGGAGACATCGGTTCCGGCATTAGGTTCAGTAAAAGCCCCGGCACTGACCATTTCGCCGCGGCAGACCGGTGGTAGAAACTTGTTTTTTTGTTCTTCATTGCCAAAGTGGTAGATGGCTTCACAGCCGAAAGGGGCCACGACGATATTAAGACCAATTCCCATGTCGACCCGCGAAAGTTCTTCTGTTATAATTGCATTACCAAAAACTCCAAATCCGGCTCCACCATACTCTTCCGGAACCCAAGCTCCAACAAGACCAAGCTCTGCCGCTTTCCGGTTGATCTCCGGCGTATACGTCTCCTCTTCATCGCTGACCTCAGAAGAGGGCGCCACCTCATTCCGTGCAAATTTGGCCGTCATCTCCCGCAAAAGGTTCATCTCTTCACTTAAACAATAATTCACCTTATTCCCCTCCACTATTCATTTTCAACCAACATGCTCATCCCCATGCCGCCGCCAACGCATAGAGTTGCCAAACCTAAGCTCAGATTGCGGCGTTTCATCTCCTGCAAAAGTGAAATCACAATACGGGCGCCGGTACAACCGACAGGATGGCCCAGGCCGATACCGGAGCCATTGACATTAGTGATGTCTCGATTGAGATCAAGACCCTGTTCACAAGCCAGATATTGAGCGGCAAAAGCTTCGTTGAGTTCAACAAGCTCGATGTCGGAGAGTTTACAACCAGTTTTTTGGAAAAGTTTTCTCGTTGCCGGGACCGGCCCCCAACCCATCATTTTAGGGTCACAACCGGCAACTGCAGAGGACCAAATCCGGGCCAGAATCGGCAGCCCAAGGGCCAAAGCTTTCTGGCGGCTGGCAAGCAGACAAATGGCTGCACCGTCATTGAGCCCTGAAGCGTTGCCAGCGGTGACCGTACCGGTTGTAGCGTAAATCGGCTTCAGACGTTCGAGATCAGCCATGGTCAAGCTTCGACGAACATGTTCATCGCTATCAAAGATCTGCGGATCTCCTTTGCGGCGCGGAATGACAATCGGGACGATCTCTTCTTTGAAGTTTCCCTGCTCGATTGCTTTTTCGGCGTTGTTGTGGCTCCTTAAAGCGATGGCATCCTGCTCTTGACGGGAGATACCATAGTGCAGAGCCAGATTTTCAGCGGTCTGGCCCATGATAAATCCCGGTGGATCAAGCAGGCTGGAGCCGGAATGGAGCAACTCCCACATTGAATCCATCATCGTGCCATGCTGTAGGCGAGCCCCCCAACGGGCGGCCGGAAGACAGTAGAATGCATTTGACATCGACTCCATACCGCCGGCTAGAACAAGTTCTGCATCTCCTAAGCGAATCTGGTTGGCGGCCTGAGTCAAAGCTTCCATGGCACTTGAACATTGCCGCTGAATAGTAACTGCAGGCACCTCAACCGGGATTCCGGCAGCTAGAGCAGCGGTACGAGCCGTATTGGCTTCATCCGGGGATTGAACGCAATCACCCATAATAACATCATCAAGTTCGGCCGGATTCACCGCCGGGACTTTTTCAAGGACACCCTTGATAACCTGCGCCCCCAACTGATGAGCCCGTACATCTTTTAGCGAACCACCAAAAACACCGATGGCACTCCGGCCCATAGCGACGATAACCACATCTCGACCATTTTTCATTGAGAATGCTCCTCTACTACCCGTACACTTCTCTCTTCATATTTTTGTTTCCAGCCAAACCCAACCGTTACCAACCTGGAATCTGGCCAACCTTGATAGACCCTTAGCTCCAGGCAAAAAGCATTGAAAGCCTGATAGCTCGGCAACAACCCCCTATTCGAGACAAGCAATACCTACGGAATGCGGCTTACATCCAGCACGCCGTAATGAAGAAGGGGCTGCGGCTTAACGAAGAAGATGGAGTTATTACAAAGCCATCAATCTTTATGGCTATTTTTATAATCATAGACCCCTTTGCCGGTTTTCCTGCCATACCGTCCCGCCCGGACCAGTTGTACGAGCAGTGGTGCAGGCCGGTATTTATCTCCCAGTTCTTGATGCAGGCCTTTCATAACGTGAAGAAGTGTATCAAGCCCCACAAGATCTGACAGGGCCAGAGGGCCAATGGGGTGATTGCATCCCAAAGCCATCCCCTTATCGATATCTTCGGCACTGGCAAGACCTTCGCTTAAAGCTATGAACGCTTCGTTAAGCATAAGACAGAGCAGACGGTTGACGACGAATGCCGGCGCTTCGTTGACAACAATGCATTCTTTGCCGATCTTTTTCCCCCACTCCAACGCAATCTGGAGAGTCTCATCAGAGGTTTCATAAGCCTTGATGATTTCGAGAAGTCTCATCACCGGAACAGGATTGAAAAAATGGGTCCCGATAAATTTGTCCGGCCGTTTGGTGATGGCAGCCATCTCCGTAAGACTGAGACCGGATGTATTGCTGAAAAATAGACAATGGGGCGGGACGACCTCCTCCAACTCCTGATAAACTTTCTTTTTGACCGCCATAACTTCAACGACAACCTCAACAACCAGATCCACATCGCCGGCTGCCTCTTCAAGGTCTAGAGTTGGTTGTATTCTACCCAGAACCCCATCCATCTCATCTTGGGTCATCTTTCCCTTTTGCACGTTGCGCAGCACATTGGCTCTGATGGTCTCCATCCCGCCATCAATAAACCGCTGTTCAATATCTCGCAAGGTTACTTGATAGCCTGCTTGCGCACATACCTGGGCAATACCATTACCCATCAAACCAGCTCCCAAAACACATATCTTCTTGATTTCCATGACTATCGTTCCCTGTTCAAAAGTTTGCTGAAAAGCTGATAGAAACAGCATGCTATCTCAAGTGGCGGCCGCCAGCATCACTTGTAGATACCTTCGATTTCGTGCGCAAATTTCTTATATATATTAGCCCTTCGGACCTTCATGGTGGCGGTCATTTCATCGTCGTCATGGTCAAGCTCCTTGGTCAAGAGTTTGAAGCGGCGGATATTCTCGACCCGGGCAAACTGCTGGTTGAGGATTTCGACCTCGGCCTTGATCAGCTCGAAAACCTCGGGCAGGCCGGAGAGATTTTTAAAATTGGTAAAGGTAATCCCTTTGTCGATCGCCCATTTGCTGACATTGTCAAAATCGATCTGCAACAGGGCCGCCAGATAGTTGCGCCCCTCGCCAACAACGATCGCTTCTTTGATAAAAAGACTGGTGGTCAAGGCGTTCTCAATCTCGGAGGGGGCAATGTTTTTGCCACCGGAGGTAATAATGATATCTTTTTTGCGGTCAACTATTCTGACATGGCCGTCTTCATCAAGGTCAGCGATATCGCCGGTATGGAGCCAGCCATCGACTATGACCTGTTGCGTTGCTTCTTCATTCTTGTAGTAGCCGACAAAAATTGATTCACCCCGTTTCAGCAGTTCACCATCCGGGCTGATTGTGAAGTCAATAATGTCAAGGGCCTTACCCACAGTACCCAGCTTGATATCGTCACCCATATGGATAAAGGAGAGCCCGGTGCACTCCGTCATACCGTAGCCCTCTTTCACCCGAATCCCCATGTCGTGAAAAAACCGTAAAACCTCCGGGCTGACTTTAGCCGCGGCTGAAAAACAAAAATGGGCCCGTCGCAGGCCGACATAGTTCTGCAAGGCTCTGAACATCAGCCAATAGGCGGCACAATCGAGCAGCTTCAGCACGATGCCAACCGGCTGGTGATGAAGCAAGAGATCAGCGCGCCGCCTGCCGACGGCCATGCAGCGATGATAGAGCCATCGCTTGAAGGGTGAGGTTTCCTTGATGTTAATCAGAACTGCCGATTGCAGTTTCTCCCAGATGCGCGGAACCCCCAGGAAGATGGTGGGGGCAATCTCACGCAGATCAGCTTGAATGGTCGCAATACTTTCAGCAAAATTCACCTGGTAGCCGACAAACATCGGCAGAAAAAGGGTGAAAATCTTTTCCGCCACATGGCATAAAGGCAGATAGGAAACCACCATATCATCCGGTGTCGGGCCAATGGCGGCAATCGTACTGATGGTCGTTGCTTCAATATTACGATGGTTGATCATCGCCCCTTTGGGTTTGCCGGTGGTACCCGAGGTGTAGATCATAATGCAGACATCTAAAGGGTTTCCCTGGGCGACTTCAGAGGCAAAAAGCCCGAAATTTTCCGCGGACAATGTGCGCCCCAGCTCTTCGACCTCTCGAAAAGAGATGATCTTTTCCCTACTGTAATTGCGCAGCCCCTTCATATCGATGACGATAATTTTCTGTAGATCCGGCAACGTCTCCCAGACTTCGAGGATTTTATCGGTCTGCTCCTGATCTTCACAGACAACAAACTTGGCATCGGCATGGTCGACAACATAGTGCACTTCCGGATAGGGGCTCGTTGGATAGACCCCAACCGTGACCCCACCGAGGGCAATGGCCCCAAGTTCAGCATAGAGCCATTCCCGGCAATTTTCGCTGATAATGGCAAGATGGTCGCCGCGTAAAAAACCGAGCGCTTTCAACCCCAGGGCAAAATTGGTGACATGTTCACGATACTGCTGCCAGGTGATGCACTGCCAGATACCGAACTCCTTTTCTCGCAAAGCAACCTGATCCGAGCGCTTGGCGGCCTGTTCGAGAAAAAGCTGGCAAATAGTTTTCCCGCTTAGCTCAACCACCGTTTTCTCCGCTTATAATGTTTCACGTCACGATAACTTTTCTCTTCCCCCTGGTCGCCAAATCCCAGGTAGAATTCCTGGACGTCCTGATCGTTAAGCAGTTGATCCACCGGGCCGTCCAAAACCATCCGGCCATTTTCCATAATATAGCCATATGAACTGATCGACAGGGCGAGTTGGGCATTCTGTTCAACCAGCAGAATGGTGGTCCCTTCACGTTCATTGATCTCTTTAATGATACCAAAGATTTCATCGACCAGGAGTGGTGCCAGGCCCAATGAGGGTTCATCCAGCATCATAAGTTTCGGCTGGGCAAGGAGCGCCCGGCTGATCGCCAGCATCTGCTGTTCGCCACCGGAAAGATACCCTGCCAGCCTTTTACGACGACTCTTTAAAGAAGGAAAATAGCTGAAACATTTTTCCATATCGATCTGAACGGCCGCCCGATCCTTGCGGATATAGGCACCACAAGCAAGATTTTCCTCAACCGTCAGATCCTCAAACACCCGGCGCCCTTCAAGAACCTGGAAAATTCCCTTACGCACGATATCATGCGGCGAGAGCCCCTCCAGAGCAGTGCCCATAAATTCAATAGTGCCGTCACTGATCTCCCCATCTTCCAACGGGAGGAAATTACTGATCGCCTTCAACGTTGTTGATTTCCCGGCACCATTAGAGCCCAGCAGAGCAACAATCTTACCTTTGGGCACCTCCAGGGAAAGGCCCTTGAGTACCAGGACGACATGGTTGTAGATTACTTCAATATTGTTAACCCGAAGGATAGGTGGCTCTTTTTCTTGTTCGGTCATAGGAAGTACCCGGTTGCTCTTTGCGTTCCCAGATAAAAAGGCCTGGAACCTGCGGGCGCATGGCATGAACCAAAGGAATGTGCGCCCGCAGGTTTCAGTGATTTATATTTTAATGCAGATAGATCCAGTCAGAAGCCGGCACAAAATCACCGCCTTTAGCGACAAAAACTTTGCCGACGCCGGTTGCGTTACTGTCTTTAAAGCTGATCTTGCCGGCAAATTCGCCGGTATCCCAATCTTTGACCAGAGGAATCATATCCTTCAAGTTGGGACCGGTAATCGGCAGGCCCTTTTCCTTACACATTTTAGCCAGCTTGACGAAAACCATGCCGGTAAACCAACCCTGCATATAGGAATTGGGACGGTACGTTACATCTGGATGATGTTTTGCACCGAATTCACGGATTGCTTTGATCATCGGAACATCTTCCTGCTGCCAATAGGCGTAAGGATTGACCCCCATATAGCCTTCACCGTCAGCGCCCAATTTGCCTAAAAGCATCTTCGACATGGCCCAGAAGGTTCCCATGAACGTTGTTTTCAGACCAAAATCGTGGGCCCCTTGAATAACAGCCGGAATCGGCGGCACAACATATCCCTGGAAAATACAGTAGTCGGGATTATGGCGTTTAAGATCCAAAAGCTGACTCGAGATATCAACAGCCCCAACCTTGGTGACCTCTTCGGCGACAACCTCAACCCCTAATTTTTTTGCCATCTCACGGGCATAGGGAATCGGGTCACGGCCAAACTCGGTATCACTGTAAAAAAAGGCAACCGTGGGTTTTTTGCCTTTTTCTTTTGGATTTTCGGCGATGTATTTAAGCAGAATTCCAAACTGCTGGGCATAGGTCGGCCCGGAAACAAACATGTAAGGATTGGTTGCCCGATCTGCCAACTCCTGGGAGAACGAGGTTGAGCCATAGACAATCTTATAGTTATTGTTGATCTCCGGCGCCAGGGCCTTGCCTTCACCTGTGGACTCGCCATAGTTCATGACCGGACTCTCCTTGGCCATCATCTTTTTAAATGAGGCCACGGCCCGGCTCAACTCATAGCCGGTATCTTCATAGAGGTACTCAATCATTTGGCCATCAACGCCACCCTGTTCATTGGCATAGGCCAGGGAATCGGCCAAGCCCTGATGAATGTGTTTGCCGGCAAAAGCAAAACGACCGGTAATTGGCTGTTGTGCACTAATTTTGATGGTTTCACCGGCCCACGACATCCCAGCCATCAAAGTCAAGCCTAGAGCCACAACAATGCTGTACAACAGTTTAGATCGCATCTCCTTCTCCTTAGTCCCAGGGTTAAACTGAAAAGCTGAAAAGCCCTTCAGGGTTGACAACAACATTCTCGAAACCATCCGGCTTGCAAAGC
Organism: Candidatus Anaeroferrophillus wilburensis; assembly: GCA_016934315.1. Taxonomy (NCBI): domain Bacteria; class Deltaproteobacteria; order Candidatus Anaeroferrophillales; family Candidatus Anaeroferrophillacea; genus Candidatus Anaeroferrophillus; species Candidatus Anaeroferrophillus wilburensis. The sequence continues at coordinate 18,500 of JAFGSY010000043.1, forward strand.
TTTTTGCCGGTTGTTACGCTTTTATCAATGCTTAAAGGGCCATAAGCGAAAATAACTCTTAACCCGAACCCACATTTCTGCCAAACCATGGGGTTCAAAGACGAGGAAAACAACAATCAGAAGACCAAAGACTACGGTTTGCAGGGGAAAGAGAAACGACATGGCCTGCGGGGATATCCCTTCAAAAAATTTAAGGACGGTCTGCAGGACTTCAGGAATCAGGGTCATGAAGATGGCCCCGTAAATCGCGCCGAGAATATTGCCCAGTCCGCCGACAATAATCATGGCCAAAAAGCGGATACTTTCGTGGAGCGGAAAATGTTCCGGGGTAATCGATTTCAAATGATTCACCCAGAGACAGCCGGCAATCCCGGCAAAAAAAGAGCTGACGGCAAAGGCGTAGAGCTTATAGCGAAAGAGGTTGATACCCATGAGCTCGGCCGAGATATCGCGATCACGGATAGCGATGAAAGCGCGACCCACCCGGGTCCGAAAAATATTGCGGCTGACGGTAGCCGCGATGATAACAACCACCAGGGTCACCCAGTAGAAGCCGAATTCGGTACCAATATTCAAACCAAAAATCGTTGGTGAAGCGATGTTGAGCCCCCTGATTCCACCGGTCAAGGACTCCCAGTGGACGAAAAAAAACTCAAAAATGACCTGGGCAGCCAGGGTCGTAATGCAGAGATAGAGACCCTTCATCCGCATTGACGGAGCCCCCACAAGAACCCCGAAAAAAGCGGCCGCCAGCCCGGCCAGCGGCAGGCAGAGGAGAAAAGGCAGACTGAAGCGATTGGTCAGAATGGCCGAGGTGTAGGCCCCGATACCGACAAACGCGGCATGGCCTAAAGATATCTGCCCGGCGGCCCCGGTGAGGATATTCAATCCCAACGCAGCAACAATCGCAATCCCGGTAATATTAGCCATGTAGAGCAGATAATCACCCGCTACAAAGGGTAAAATCGTCAGCAACAGAAACAGCACACCAAGCCAGAAACGGCTGGTGGATGTGGTAAAAACCGCCTCATCTGCCGAATAGCTCTCCTTGAAATCACCGATACGCATTTTTCTCTACCACTCCTATAACCGCTCAATCTCTTTGCGGCCAAACAGACCATAGGGTCTGACCATCAGGATCAGTACCAGAACAACAAAAGGGGCCACATTTTTGACGCCGCCGCCAATCAGGGGATCAAGGTATCCGCCGGCAAGGTTTTCCACAATCCCGACAATCAATCCCCCCAGAACGGCGCCGCCGATTGAGTCAAGTCCACCGAGAATGACAACCGGGAAGATCTTCAAACCAATACCGCCGAGATTAGGCTGGACGCCACCGATATTGCCGATGATCAAACCGCCAATGGAGGCTGCGATAGCGCCAAAAATCCAGGCCAGCGTAAACATGCTGCGGACATTAATGCCCATTGAAAAAGCTGCCAACTGATCACCGGCGGTGGCCCGCATGGCAACGCCGACTTTCGCGTACTTGAAGATCAAAGCAAAAACTGCCACGGTACCCATAGCGACAACAAAGCCCCAAAAGAGGTTGGAGCGGATAACCAGATTGCCAACAATAATCGGAGCCCGGGGGAAAAGGGCGGGAAAGCTTTTGAAATCGGAAGACCAGATCATTTCAGCCAGACCCATCATAATTGAGCTTAAGCCGATGGTAACCATGACGATGCTGATGGTTGGCTGACCCAGCATATGGCGGAGAATCGTTCTTTCCACGAGCAGGCCCAGAAGACCGGAACCTGCCATGACGATAAGAAAAGCAGGAATTGCCGGCAGACCGAGGAGCACTGAACACGTATAGAAAATATACGCCCCGATCATCATAAACTCACCGGTGGCAAAATTGATGATACTGGTTGCCTTGTAGATGAGAACGAACCCCAATGCGATTAAGGCGTAGACTCCGCCGACAGCTATGCCGCTGGTTAAGAGCAGGAGAAAAAAATCCATTGTTAACGTTGCCCCCGTTTTTCGCCAAGATAGGCTTTAAGCACCTCCGGATGCTGCTGCACCTCCTGTGGGCTGCCATCTGCGATCTTCTGCCCGAAGTTGAGCACCATGATGCGATCAGAGATATCCATGATCATCCGCATATCGTGCTCGATAATAATGATGGTCAGATCACGCTCCTCCTGAATGTCGAGAATGAAACGGACCATATCCTCGGTCTCTTCAGCATTCATCCCGGCAACCGGTTCATCCATCAGCAGAATTTTGGGCTGCATGGCCAGCGCCCGAGCCAGCTCAACCCTTTTCTGCAATCCATAGGCAAGAGTGGCGACCGGCTGCTTGCGAATATGTTCAATCTCAAGAAAATCGATGATCTCCTCTTCGATCTCCTCCCGCAATGCCATCTCTTCCCGATGAGCGCGCCCCCAATACAGCGAAGCCTCCAGCAATCCAGTTTTTAAATGGGCATGAGAACCAAGCTTGATATTGTCAAGGACCGTCATGCCACGGAAAAGGGCGATATTCTGAAATGTTCGGGCGAGGCCCATGGCTGCCCGGCGGTCAGGGGTAAGACGTGAGATACTCTTGCCGTCAAAGATGATCTCTCCTTTTTGCTGATGATAAAAGCCTCCCAGACAGTTTAAGATCGATGTCTTACCAGCCCCATTGGGTCCGATGATGGCATAGATCTCTCCACTATTGACAGAAAAACTGACGTCGTAAAGAACCTGCAGACCACCAAAAGAAAGATGTACATTGTTTACTTCGAGAATTGCCATATATCCATTACGTTCAGGAACAAGGGCGCCTGACTGCCAGCTATCGTCTCAAATAAAGAGACGATAACAAGAAAATATAAAACACCTTTATAGTAATGGTAATAGCGGAAATGGAAGGAGTTGTACATCGGTGATCGGTATATTTTTTTACCGGTAAAAGGAGGAAACTTTCTTAGGTTTTTTACCTACCATCACAAGGGCATGCGAAACTCCACCCAGAGGACGGCGTAGCGAACCAGTTCAGCACCGTGTTTGAGTTCGAGCTTCTCTTTCAGTCGCTCCCGATAGGTACCGATAGTCTTGGGACTGACATGCAGATGCTCGGCAATTTCGCTGGCCGACAGTCCCTTGCCGATCAGCGTCAGGACCTCCAGTTCCCGATCGGTCAGGCAATTAGTAGCTGAAATCTCAGCAGCACCCGGCTTGCCGGTCAATTTGCCAACCATTTTGTTCATAATTTTACTGCTGACATAGATATTGCCGGCCAGAATATGCTTTAGCGCGTCAATAACCGATTCTGAAGCTTCCTGCTTCATGATGTACCCTCTGGCACCGGCAATGATACACCTTTCGGCATGAATCGCCTCATCATGCATGGAGAGAACCAACATGGGAATCCCACTCTTACTCTTTTCCACCTCCTTGATGAGATCAATACCCTGGCAGCCTTTCAAGGCAAGATCGACAATGATCAGATCAGGATGCAGCAAATCTATTGCCTTAAGAGCAGAAGCTATATTGTCTGCATCGCCACAAACTTCAAGATCCTCTTCCTGGTTAATGAGCTCGCTCATACCCATACTGAAAATCGGGTGGTCTTCAACGATAAAAACCTTATATTTTACTGGCTTCGATATCCTATGGTTATAGTTTGCCATAACGATTACCTGTAGTGGGTAGACTTAAGACAATTTTCACCCCTTTGCCGGGAAGATTATCAACAGTAAGGGAACCCCTGAGACAATCGGTTCTATATTGTAATATTCGCAATCCCATACCTTTAGGATTAAGGTTTTCCGGCAGGCCTCTACCATCGTCGGCAATCTCAACCCTAAGGGTTTCAGCCGTCATTGTCAACCGGACGACAATATTTTTGGCTTGCCCATGTTTGACGGCATTATGAACCGCTTCATGAACAATATAGTAGATATGGGTGGCAACCTCACTGTCCTCAGGGATACGTATCGCCTCACACTCAAAACTACAGGCAACATTATAGATTTCGGCAACAATTTCAGCCATTTCAGCCAGGGATGTCTCCAGACCATGGGCGGCCGGGTCAACCGGCATCAGACCTCTTGCCAGACGTCGGGTCTTATCAATTGCTTGCCTGATAAAACCCCTTATTTTCTCCGCCAGATTGGCTTGCGGAGTTTGCTCTTTATCAAGTTTCTCTTTCAGAACCTTGGTCATTGCCTCGATACCGATCAGGTGGGGACATAAATCATCATGGAGTATCCGACCAAACTTCTGTTTCTCGCGTTCGCTGATATTGAGGAGTTCCCTCTCCAGACGCTGGCGTTCACTGATCTCCTGCTGCAGGTTATTGTGGTAGAGCTCTAGTTTTTCCATGAAAATGTTAAAATGCCTGGCTAGGTGGCCAATTTCGTCATTGGGAGCCTGCGACATGCGAACCGTAAGATCGCCGGCGGTGGCGGCCGTAAGACGACCGATGAGTTCGCGCATCGGTCGAATGATTGAGGCGCTGATCCACAAGGTCAGTGGCAAAATCAGCAATAAGGTTACTGATACCGCGGCAACAAAAATTTTTTTGACCTGCTGCAAGGGGGCATAGATCTCATCCAGATAACTGGATGAGGCCACGATCCAATCATATTCGGGAATATAGTTAAACATCACCAACTTTTCCCGAAAAATTTTTTCACCGGGATTTTTCCAGGTGTAGATAAGCTTACCGTTTTTCTGCCGACAGAGTTCCTGCACAAAAAGATGCCCTTCAGAATCAACGGCATCAAAAACATTACCTTTGATAATTGGATGGACAACCACATTGCCGAGACTATCGAGAACAAAAGAGTACCCTGACTTGCCAAACCGCATGGCTAGAATGCGCTCACTGAAATCGGAGACCTTGACCAACTCCTTAAATTCCTCCCGGTATGACGTGACTGAAATAATCCAGTCCCAAGGAGCAAAATAGCTCATATAGAGGGCTTTTGATCTTTTTTCCAACTCACCCGGATTACGCCACCCATATTCAAGGTAACCCTCTTTTCTTTTAATCTGCTCAATAACAAAATCAACATTTGAAAAATTACGGCCGGCCACGGATTTGTTGGGATGGGCAACAGCGACCCCACCACTGTTGATACAATATAAATATCCGGTTTTGCCGATTGTCTGACTATAGAAAATCTGCAACGCCTGATTTTTGGCTTCGTTTTCAGAAAGTTCTCCAGAAAGCTGTTTGGCGTAAAAATGTTGAACGATATCAAGGTTTTTTTCAGCCACTGAGCGTAAATAGTTTTTAATCGATACTGAAGCCGTCGTTTGGACCATATTGAGGATCGCAGCCGTCGAATTCTGGAGCTCACGCTCGATGTTTGTCTCCACCGTTGTGCGCATCAGGGAGTAGATAACGAAGCTGCAAAGAAGAATGGAGATAACGAGAATTGCCGAATAACCGCCAAAAAGTTTTGCACGAATATTTAAATTGCGAAAAAATCTCGTAAAGCTATGAATCAATCCCGGTACTCCAATACGCAGTTTTTTTCCTGCCCTGAGGCAGATCAGCCTCAGGCCCCGATTCTCGGCCCAGCTGATCTGGCGGCCAAGGATATACTCTTGCACCCCTCCCCTCAGATACACATCCATGAAAAGCATAATATACATATGGCTGTTACAATAAAATAATGTTATAGTCACGCAAAATATATCCTGGAGGTGGTATTCATGGATCGCACCGAGCGTTTCTACCGAATTGACCTGCTCCTCAGGAAAAATCAGGCTGTTCCTCTCTCCCGGTTCATGGGAGAGATGGAGGTCTCCCCCGCCACCGTCAAACGGGATATTGAATATCTCCGTGACCGCCTCAATGCCCCGATCATTTGGGACCGGTCCAGGAGGGGATAGCGATGTCAAACCCCTGTCGCAGGCGGCCACGGAAATATCAGAAACCCTTCTCAACCAGGAATTTACCACCGCCTACGGTATTTTTGCCGGCTGCCCGACCACCGACGCAATCTTGCGCTTTTCCCCCGCCTGCGCCCGCTGGGTCTCCCGGGAGGAGTGGCACCCGCAGCAAAAGGCTTCCATCGACGAACATGGCTACTATATTCTCTGCCTTCCCTACGCCCATGACACGGAGCTGATGATGGACATCATGCGCTACGGCCCTGACGTGGAAGTGCTGGCACCGGACAGTTTACGGGAAAAAATACAACAAAGACTGGAATTGACGTTGAAAAACTATACAAAATGATTCTCCGGCTCATCCTGTGAGCCACTACCCTTGCTATGATGGTCCTCCAAACAGGAAAAGGGGCAACTGTTTTCACCATAAGGAGGATGCCATGACCATCATCGCCCAACGTCTTGACCGGATTTCGTTAGGAGCAACGCAGCATTTCAAAAACCTGACCATGTTCCCGCTGGTGGACGACCAGCCCCATGCAGCGGAGTACCTGCTCCTGGAGGAAGCCCTGGAAGCTGGTTATGCCCGGGTCACGGAGATTTCGGAAAGCGGCAGCGTCCCGGAACTGAGGTTTGTCAACGATGCCGAAAAACCGGTGCTGCTCCTGGATGGTGAGGAACTGATCGGCGCCAAGCAGAACCGGATTGTCAACCTGACCATCCTGGTGCCGGCCAAAACCACGATAACCATCCCGGTTTCCTGCGTTGAATCCGGTCGCTGGCAAGCAAAATCAGCAGCATTTTCGGCGGCCAAAAGAACCCATTTTGCCACCGGCCGGGCCCGCAAAGCAAGCCGGGTATCGGAATCGATGAACCGGTTCGGCTCCCGACAGACCAATCAGGGTGAGGTCTGGGAAGATATAGAGGTCAAATTCTGCGGCATGAAGGCCAGTTCACCAACAATGGCGGCAGCCGCCATGTACGAAGACAACCGGGAAAGCCTTGACAATTACCAGAAAGCTTTTGCACCCGTAGACAACCAGACCGGGGCACTGTTTGCCATCAGCGGTAAAGCAATCGGCCTTGATCTGTTTGACAGCACCGAGCCGCTGCAGGCCATGCTGCCGAGCTTGGTGCAAAGTTACGCCCTGGATGCCATTGACAACCTGAATGAAACGTCAGCAACGGACAAGGCTGCTGAACCCCAAGTAGCCGAACAGCTTCTGGTTGGCTTCGCTCAAGCGATAACCAACCGCTTCCCGGCTATCGGCGAAGGACAGGACATCCGCCTCCAGGGCAACGCGATAACCGGCGGGGCATTGGCAGTCGGCAAACGGGTTGTTCACCTATGTGCTTTTCAGCTGGGAGGGGAAGAGCGGAGTAGTCATCACCGGGGCGGGCGGATGGCCAAAGCATCGGTGAGGCGGGGGCAAAGAATAGATTGAGGGAAACGGTAAACATACCAGTCACCCAACGATCGAATGCCGAATGAAGCAGGAAGATACTAAATCACAGGTTCATGAACACCATGCGGGAAGTGGCTATCCGGGCTAACTGCAATAACCACAGGGAAAAATTACAATGGAACAAAAAACTGTCTTTAATCATTGATGAAGAAAGCTGTAAAATGAGTGTTTGGGACACACAGTTGCTGTCTTTGATCAACCGCGATAAAAACTTGATCAACACCTGGGAGCTCATGGTCTCACGGTAGAGCATGAACCGAACTTTTCCCCGGTTGGTAATTGATGAGATCATGTTGACATTCACCATCCTCTGAACAACATCACGGTTGAAAAAAAGACCTGGTCAGCAGGGAATTTTGTCAAAAACACGAAAACTCAAATCCTTGACAACAGAATCACAAAATAGTACTATTCCATTTTAGCAGATAAATTAGAATAAGTATTTCGTTAATTCAAAAGTTGAAATAAAGATCATGCGAAGAAAACTACAAGGCCGCTACCACACAATTTCATCAGTCGGAGAAAAAGCCCAGGCCTTTATCCCCGCGCCGCTACCGCCAACGCCACCCATTGAGTGGACAACGGAATTGCGCGAAAAATTTGATTCTGCCTTGCTGGCTCTTGGGCGATTGGACAGCGTATCAACATTACTGCCGGATACGTCACTATACCTATACATGTACATCCGCAAGGAAGCGGTGCTTTCTTCAATGATCGAAGGAACACAATCATCTCTTTCCGATCTGCTGCTATTTGAATTCAAGCATCAACCCGGCGTCCCTATGGATGATGTCAAAGAGGTCAGTAACTATGTAGCCGCACTTAGTCACGGTTTAACACGACTCAATGAAGGTTTTCCTCTTTCTCTCAGACTATTGAAGGAAATTCACGGCATACTTCTATCGAAAGGGCGCGGCAAAGAGTGCAACCCCGGAGAATTTCGCAGAAGTCAAAACTGGATTGGAGGAAGCAGGCCGGGAAACGCTGCCTTTATACCACCACCTGCGGAATTGGTAATGGAGTGTATGGGAAATCTTGAGCTGTTTTTGCATAACAAACCAGAAAAGACAGCGACGCTCATAAAAGCAGCGTTAGCGCATGTTCAGTTTGAAACAATCCATCCTTTTCTTGACGGCAACGGTCGTTTAGGACGATTGCTGATCACTCTGCTATTGTGCTCGGAAAAAGTATTAAAAGAGCCGATGCTCTATCTCAGCCTCTACTTCAAAACACACCGGCAACGCTATTACGAACTACTCAATGACGTACGCCTGACCGGTGATTGGGAAGCCTGGCTTGACTTTTTTGCAGATGCAGTCACAACCACGGCAACCCAGGCAGTAGACACGGCTCAGCGATTAATGAAACTATCGGCGGACGACAGCCAGAAAATAAACAACCTAAAACGTATTTCCGGATCAGCCCATCTCATCCACAAAGCAATGCTTGAAAAACCGATGACATCACCTGGCTGGATTAATGAAAAAACACAGCTTTCACCAACCACCGTCAACACTTGTCTACGCGAACTTGAGCAACTGGGCATTGTCAAAGAGATAACCGGGCAAAAACGAAACCGGCTCTATTCTTACACGGAATATATTCAGATTATGAACGAAGGAACTGAGCTACCATCATAACTCTGGATCGCATTTTCCACGCATGACTCACTTTCACCGGCCTAGGACGACGGCACGAAAACTGCTTTCCTGGGCGGCTGGCCGGGATCACTTCTATCCAAATGGTCTCGAATAGCGAATTCGTTAATTTTGATGACTTCAACAAAAAAAAGCACCTACGAATTAACGTAAGTGCTTTATTTTATATGGTGAGCCGTGCAGGGATCGAACCTGCGACCCTCTGATTAAAAG
>JAFGSY010000044.1 GCA_016934315.1 Candidatus Anaeroferrophillus wilburensis
TGCCATGGAGGATGGGCTGCGTTTTGCGATCCGTGAAGGCGGCCGGACTGTTGGTGCCGGGGTCGTCAGCGAGATTATTGAATAACGACGGCTGGCCATAAACGGGGAATGATAGAGGAAACACGGAGTAGGTGAAGATGACCATTACCAACCAGAAAATCAGAATCAGATTGAAGGCTTACGATCATAAAATTCTTGATCAGTCGGTCCTTGAGATTGTCAATACGGCGAAAAGAACCGGAGCCAGGATTGCCGGCCCGATTGTGTTGCCGACCAGTATAAACAAGTATTGTGTCCTGCGTTCCCCCCATGTCAATAAGAAATCTCGTGAGCAGTTCGAGGTGCGGACCCATAAGCGCCTTATTGATATCGTCGAGCCGACCCAGCAGACTGTTGATGCGCTGATGAAGCTGGATTTGTCCGCCGGGGTAGATGTTGAGATAAAACTGTAAGGGCAGGCTGCGTTAGTCTGCGGACGGGTTGAGGATAGAGTGATGGCCCAGATAAAGGGACTGTTAGGTAAAAAGATTGGTATGACCCAGATTTTTAATGAGCTGGGTGAGGAGATCCCGGTAACCGTGGTCAAGGTTGGCCCTTGTACGGTGGTCCAGATCAAGCGTGATGCCAAAGATGGCTATAACGCTGTGCAGCTCGGCTTTGATGAAAAGAAGCTGCAGTTGGCCATAAAGCCTGAAATCGGACATTGTGCCAAGGCCGGCAAAGGGGTTTTTCGCACCCTTAAGGAAGTCAAGGTCGACAACCCCGATGACTATCAGGTGGGTGACCAGCTGAGTGCCGAGATGTTTGCCACCGGTGATCTTGTTCATATCAGCGGTACCAGCAAGGGTAAAGGCTTTGCCGGGGTTATGAAGCGCTGGGGGTTCAGGGGTGCCGGTGCTTCCCATGGCGTCCATAAGGTCCATCGTTCGGGTGGCTCGGTGGGGACTTCCGCCTGGCCGGCCCGGGTTTGGAAAGGCAAGAAAATGGCCGGCATGCTGGGTGACCAGACGGTGACCATGAAAAACCTGACGGTTATCGGTGTTCGTCCGGAGCAGGGCTTGCTGCTTATCAAAGGTGGCGTTCCGGGCAGCAAAAATGGCGTTCTGTTTATTAAAAAAGTGCAATAATTAAGGCAGTTGGTGGAGTATCCCATGGCCGTTGTTGATCTGTACAATATGAAAAAGGAAAAAGTTGGCGAGGTCGAGCTGTCCGAGGCAATATTCAATGCTGAAGTCAAGGAGCACCTCATCCAGGAGATGGTCATCTGGCAGCTGGCCAAACGTCGCAGTGGTACGGCGGCGGTTAAGAGCCGCTCGCAGGTTCGCGGCGGCGGCGCCAAGCCCTGGCGCCAGAAGGGATCTGGACGGGCCCGCAGTGGTACCAGCCGGTCACCCATTTGGCGGAGCGGCGGCGTTGTTTTTGGCCCCCAGCCGCGCAGCTACGACTATAAACTGCCCAAGAAGGTGAAGCGGCAGGCTTTGATCTCGGTGTTGACCCAGAAGCACCTGCAGGGGAAACTGCTGGTGCTGGATGCTTTTGCCATTGATGAGATCAAGACCAAAACCGTTGCAGAGATGCTGTCTACTTTCGGGGTCAGCAGCGCCATGCTGGTCTGCGATGACAACCGCAACCTTGCCTTGTCGGCCCGCAACCTCCCCCGGGTGATGACCGTTGGTCATCGGGGTGTAAACGTCTATGACCTCATGAAGCATGATCATCTGCTGATTTCGGCAGATGCCCTTGCCAGCATCCAGGGAGCATTGGTACAATGAAAAAATCAGCATACTATGATTTGATTCGCTATCCCATGCTGACGGAAAAGACCATGGAAGCGAAGGAAGCCCACAATCAGTACGCCTTTGCTGTCGACCGCCAGGCTAATAAAGTGGAAATTAAAAAGGCGGTTGAAGCCCTTTTCAAAGTCAAGGTGCAGTCGGTTCGCACCCAGATGGTGAGGGGCAAAGTGAAACGGGTCGGCCGCAACATGGGCAAACGGCCAGACTGGAAAAAGGCTGTGGTTACCTTGCTGCCTGAGCAGAAGATAGAGTTTTTTGAGGGCGTGTAGGGCGCTGGCAGTTCGATCGGTTGTTAAGGAGAGTGGCAGATGGCATTGAAAAAATATAAACCAACATCACCGGGAAAGCGGTTCCAGACGTCATCCAGTTTTGATGAAATCACCAAAACGACGCCGGAAAAATCGCTGCTGGAACCGTTGAACAGCAAAGCCGGCAGGAATAATGCCGGCCGGATTACCGTCCGTCACCGCGGCGGCGGGGTGCGGCGCAAGTATCGGTTGATCGATTTCAAGCGCTGCAAGGATAATATCCCGGCGACCGTTACGGCCATTGAGTACGATCCGAACCGCTCGGCCCGGTTGGCGCTGCTTCAGTATGCCGATGGTGAGAAACGCTACATCCTGGCACCGCTGAAAATTAAGGTTGGCGACCAGGTTGAGTCGGGCGAAAATGTCGATATCAAGCCGGGCAACTGCCTGCCCCTGAAAAATATCCCACTGGGCAGCATCATTCATAATATTGAGCTGAAGATCGGCAAGGGTGCCCAGATGGTGCGCAGCGGCGGCAGCTATGCCCAGTTGATGGCCAAAGAGGGAACCCAGGTACAGGTCAAACTGCCGTCCGGTGAGGTTCGTCTGGTGCACCATCTGTGTCGGGCCACCCTTGGCCAGCTGGCCAATATCGAACATGAAAACATCTCCATCGGCAAGGCTGGCCGCAGCCGCTGGCTGGGACGTCGTCCCTCTGTTCGAGGTGTGGCCATGAATCCGGTTGATCATCCCCATGGCGGCGGTGAGGGGAAATCATCGGGCGGCCGGCATCCGGTTACCCCCTGGGGCGTGCCCACCAAGGGTCACAAAACCCGGAATAACAAGGCAACTGACAAGCAGATAGTTAAACGGCGCAAATAACCAGTGACAGCGGGGTTATGGCTGCCAGCTCTTGATTGAGGAGGATTTCGTGGCGCGTTCAGTACATAAAGGTCCCTTTATTGATGCTCACCTGCTGACCAAGGTGGAAAAGCTGGTCAACAGCAATAATAAGATGATCAAAACCTGGTCCCGGCGGTCGACGATTATTCCGGAGATGGTTGGCTATACCATTGCGGTCCACAACGGACGCAAGTTTATTCCGGTGTTTGTTACCGAGGAGATGGTGGGCCACAAGCTGGGAGAGTTTGCCCCCACCAGAACTTACTACGGGCATGCTGCCGATAAAAAATCCAAGGTGCGGCGGTAATCCGTTCTAGAACAACACAAGGAGTTGTCCATGCAAGTACAAGCACGCCTTCGCCATTATCGGGCGTCTGCCCGCAAGGTTCGTCTGGTTACCGATATGGTAAAAGGGATGGACGTGGCCCGGGCCATTGAAACTCTGCGGTTTACCCAGAAGAAATCTGCGGCTGCCGTAATGAAATTGTTGCAATCCGCGGTTGCCAATGCTGATCAGCAGGGGACGGTGGATGTTGATGCCCTGTATGTTCATAATGCTTATGTCGATGAAGGTCCCACCCTGCGCCGTTTTCAACCCCGGGCCATGGGACGGGCCAACCGGATACGCAAACGTACCAGCCACATTACCGTCATCTTGGATGATGAGCGCTAACAACCAGTAAAACCCGTGAGAGGAGTTGGAACTTGGGACAGAAAGTTAACCCCATAGGCTTTCGCTTAGGTATTGTCAAAACATGGAGTTCTCGTTGGTACGCCGACAAGGACTTTAAAACGTTCCTCCATGAAGATCTGCGGCTGAAGAAGTACCTCAAGAAGAAGATGTACCACGCCGGGATTTCCAAGATTGAGATTGAACGGGCAGCCAAGCGTATCCGGATCAATATCTTTGCCGCCCGTCCCGGGATTATCATCGGGAAGAAGGGGTCGGAGATCGAGACGCTGAAAAAAGAGCTCCAGAAGCTGACCACCGGTGAGCTGTTTATCAATATCAATGAGGTGAAACGGCCGGAAACTGATGCCCAGCTGATTGCCGAAAATGTTGCCCTGCAACTGGAACGCCGGGTTGCCTTTCGTCGGGCGATCAAACGCAGCGTCGGCATGGCCATGAAGCTCGGTGTTAAAGGTGTCAAGGTGGCGGTTGCCGGGCGTCTGGGTGGTGCTGAAATAGCCCGTTCAGAATGGTATCGCGATGGTCGGGTGCCTCTGCATACGCTCCGGGCGGATATCGATTATGGGTTTGCGGAGGCAAACACCACCTATGGGATTATTGGTGTCAAGGTGTGGGTTTTTAAAGGTGAGATTGTTGCTCAGAAAGGTGAACTGGCCGCCGGCGCCTAATAATAGGGGCAGCGTCGGCTGGTAAGCACGGGAAGGTAGGATTCATGCCATGTTAATGCCTAAAAAGGTTAAATATAGAAAACAGCAGAAGGGACGCATCAAGGGCAACGCCAAGCGGGGTTCAAGTCTCTCATTCGGTGATTACGGTCTGCAGGCCCTGGAACCGGGACGGATTACCAACCGGCAGATCGAATCTGCCCGTATTGCCATCACCCGCTATATCAAGCGTGGCGGCAAGGTTTGGATACGTATCTTCCCTGACAAGCCGTTGACCAAAAAACCGGCTGAAGTGCGGATGGGAAAAGGGAAGGGCTCACCGGAAGAGTGGGTGGCAGTGGTGAAGCCCGGCAGAATGCTCTATGAAATGGAGGGGGTGGACCGCGAGCGGGCCATGGAAGCTCTCCGACTGGCAGCTCATAAGCTGCCCATCAGAACCAAAATGGTAGCGCGGGAGATGAGTAATGAAGGCTAAAGAGATCCGACTGTTGTCGCCAGAAGAGATGCAGCAGAAGGTGGAAGCATTATCACACGAGCTGTTCAATCTCCGTTTTCAGAAATCCAGCGGCCAGTTGCAGGATACGGCCAAGTTAAAGGAACTCAAACGGGACCGGGCTCGATTAAAAACGATCATCCGTGAACACGAGATCCAGGAATAAGGTGGAATGAGATGCAGGAAGCAAAACGACGCATAAAACGGACGATGGTTGGGGTGGTGGTCAGTGACAAGATGGACAAGACGGTAGTGGTCCGGGTGTCCGCCAAGGTGAAGCACCCGACCTATAAAAAGTATGTCCAGCAGAGTAAAAAATACAAGGCGCACGACGAAGTAAACCAGTGCAGCATTGGTGACAAGGTCCAGATTACTGAATGCCGGCCGCTGAGCAAGGACAAATGCTGGCGGATCAGCAAAGTGGTGGAAAAAGCTCTAGCTTAGCAATCGGTTGCCGTTTTCCGGCAGTAATAGCCGGGAGGGAGAAGGAAGATGATTCAGGTAGAAACTGTTCTCGATGCTGCTGATAATTCAGGGGCCAAAAAGGTGCAGTGCATTAAGGTTCTGGGCGGTTCACGGAAGCGATATGCTACGGTCGGCGATATTATCAAAGTGTCGGTAAAGGAGGCGGCTCCCAATTCCAAAGTGAAGAAGGGCGACGTCATGCAGGCGGTAGTGGTTCGTACGGCCAAGGAGATCCGGCGGAGCAACGGCAGCTACATCAAATTTGACTGCAATTCGGCGGTGCTGATTAATGCCCAGCAGGAGCCTATTGGCACCCGTATTTTCGGCCCGGTGGCCCGTGAACTGCGCGCCAAGCGCTTTATGAAAATTATTTCCCTGGCTCCGGAAGTTTTATAAGACCGAGAAATTGGAGACGTTGACAATGGCAACAGCACGGATAAAAAAAGGCGATAAGGTCATGGTTATCGCCGGCAAAGATAAAGAGAAAAGCGGCAAAGTAAAAAAAGTCGACTTTGAAAAACAGCGGGTTATCGTGGAGAAGCTTAATATCATCAAGCGCCACACGAAACCTGGGATGGGTACTCAGGGTGGCATTCTGGAGAAGGAAGCCTCCATCCACCTGTCCAATGTCATGATGTTCTGTGATAAATGTGATAAGCCGGTGCGGATCGGTTTTAAGACCTTGACTGACAAGTCAAAGGTCCGTTTCTGTAAAAGCTGTAACGAACTGCTGGATAAATAGTACGGATCAGGGAGGCGGGTTGGACGATGAGTGTCCTGAAAGATACATATATCAATGAAGTGGTTCCGGCGTTGACCAAACAGTTTGGTTATCGCAACTGCATGCAGGTGCCGCGGTTGGAAAAGGTTGTGGTCAATATGGGCCTTGGCGCCGCGGTGCAGAATATCAAGATTCTCGATTCTGCGGTGGAAGAACTGGCGGCCATTACCGGCCAGAAGCCGGTGATTACCAAGGCGCGCAAGTCGATCGCGTCCTTCAAATTGCGTGAAGGGATGCCCATTGGCTGCATGGTTACCCTGCGCCGGGATACCATGTACGAATTTCTCGAACGGCTGGTTGGCGTTGTTCTGCCCCGGATACGAGATTTCAAGGGAATCTCGGGCAAGGCGTTTGACGGCCGGGGCAATTATACTCTTGGACTTCGCGAGCAAACGGTGTTTCCCGAAATTGATCTGGAAAAAGTGGATACAGTCAAGGGGATGAATATTGTCGTGGTGAATACGGCCAAAACAGACGAAGAGGGGAAGGCCATGCTGACCATGCTTGGTTTTCCGTTCCGCAAATAACCTTGATTGGGGCAAGGGAGATATAGATGGCTAAGAAGTCAATGATGATCAAGGCGGTACGGCCGAAGAAATTCAAGGTTCGGGACCATAACCGTTGTCCACTGTGCGGCCGGCCACGGGGATACCTGCGTAAGTTTGATATGTGTCGTATCTGTTTTCGGAGCCTTTCATCCCAAGGTGAAATTCCCGGGGTCGTCAAATCAAGCTGGTAAGAAGGATAGAACATTATGTCGATGAATGATCTGCTTGCCGATCTGCTGACGCGGGTGCGCAATGCGCATATGGCAAAACACGAAAGTACGGATGTTATCTTTTCCCGGATGAATCAAAGCATTGCTGAGATTCTCAAAGAAGAGGGTTACATCAAGAATGTCAAGGTGATAAAAGACGGCAAAACCTACGGAGTCTTGCGTCTTTATCTGAAATATGATGACCAGGGCAAGCCGGTGATCTCCGGGTTGCGGCGGGAAAGCAAGCCCGGGTTGCGGAAATATGTTGGAGCTGATCAAATTCCCCCTATTCTTAATGGGTTGGGGATTGCTGTTCTGTCAACCTCGAAAGGGGTCATTACCGGAGAGCAGGCCAGAAAGCTCAATGTTGGCGGAGAATTTCTCTGCTCAGTCTGGTAGTCGTCGTTTCATGTGGTAAGGAGATAAACCATGTCCCGCATTGGTAAACAACCAATTCCCCTGGCTCAGGGGGTAGAAGTGCAGATTCAAGATGGGGCCGTTGTCGTCAAAGGACCGAAGGGTGAGTTGCGCCAGTCCCTGGTGGAGCGCGTTCAGGTGGCGGTGGAGGACAATGCTGTTGTTGTTACCCGGCAGAGCGATGACCGGCGGTCCCGGTCGTTCCATGGGTTGATGCGCGCCTTGATTGCCAATATGGTTACCGGGGTTTCCACCGGGTTCACCAAAACGCTGGAGCTCAACGGTGTCGGTTATCGGGCCGAAGTCAGCGGTGATGTTCTGAATATGAACCTGGGGTTTGCCCATCCCATTAACTGCCCCATCCCTGATGGGATTGCCGTCTCGGTGGAGCGGGAAAAAATTACCGTTCAGGGTATTGACAAACAGCAGGTTGGTGCTGTGGCCGCCAAAATCAGAGGGTATCGGCCGGTTGAACCCTACAAGGGCAAAGGCATTAAGTACGCTAATGAACGCGTTCTGCGTAAAGCCGGTAAAGCCGGGAAATAGATGTGAGGTGTGGTGGTGAACAGGATTAAAAAACGCAGCCAGCTGCGGGCTAAAAAAAAGATCAAGATCAGAAGTCGGATATCCGGCCAGGGAGATTGTCCGCGGCTTTCCGTTTACCGATCTGCCAGCCATATCTATGTGCAGGCGATTGATGACCTGGCGGGTCGGACTCTGGCCAGTGCCGGGACAACGGAACGGGATTTTACCGATGCCAATGGCGGCAATGTCAAGGCGGCCCAGCAGGTGGGGAAGCTGATTGCCGGCCGTCTGCTTGAACTGGGGATCAAGAACGTGGTTTTCGACCGGAATGGTTTTTTGTATCATGGCCGGGTGAAGGCGCTAGCCGATGCCGCGCGGGAAACCGGGCTGCAGTTTTAGCAGGGGTCGACGGTAGAGCGTACTACCGTGTAAACAAAAAGAGCAATCTGGACGGATAACGTCGGAAAGTCAGGGGAGGTAGATTGTTGGACACTGCCAGAGTCGGAGAGGTTGAACTGATCGATCGAGTGGTCAAGATTAACCGGGTGGCCAAGGTTGTTAAGGGTGGCCGTCGTTTTAGTTTTAGTGCGTTGGTTGTTGTTGGTGATGGCCATGGCCGGGTTGGTTTTGGCCTCGGCAAGGCGAATGAGGTTCCCGAAGCGGTTCGTAAAGGTGCCGAAGCGGCTCGCCGGACCATGGTGAAGGTTTCCATGCTGGGGACCACCATTCCTTTTCAGGTTACCGGTCACTATGGGGCCGGCAGAGTGCTTTTGCGGCCTGCATCCCCCGGAACCGGGGTTATTGCTGGCGGCGCGGTACGGGCGGTACTGGAATCAGCCGGCATTAAGGATATCCTGACCAAGTGTCTTGGTTCAAATAATCCTCATAACGCGGTGCGGGCTACCATTGAGGGCCTGTTGCAGCTGAAAACAGCGGCGGATGTTTCTCGCAATCGCAATAAGCCGGTGAACGTTGCCTCGTAAGGTTGATCGGCAGACTAACAGCTAGTGCAAGGTGTAAGGGTATGTTGAAAATAACACTGAAAAAAAGTTGTGCCGGCCGGCTGAAAAAGCATGTGGCGACGGCCCAGGCTCTGGGATTGCGGCGGATCAGACAAAGCGTTATCCATCGGGAAACGCCGCAGATCAGGGGAATGGTTGACAGTATCTCCTATCTGGTTGACGTCGAACAGCTGCCGGATGCGGAATAAGTTATAGACAGTTGCAATAGTGATCCTGAGGTGAGAGGATACCATGGTTGAATTAGCGAATTTAGGTAAAAATCCCGGAGCCGGCAGTAAGCGAAAGAGAATCGGCCGGGGAACTGGTTCCGGTTATCATAAAACCGCCGGCCGGGGACATAAAGGACAGAAATCACGTTCCGGCGGGACCATTCCTGTCTGGTTTGAGGGGGGACAGATGCCCCTGCAGCGCCGGTTGCCAAAACGGGGCTTCAACAACATTTTCCGTACTGAATATGAGATTCTCAATGTTCACCAGCTGAATTGCTTTCAGGATGGTGATATTGTTGATCTGGCGGCCCTGCAGGCGAACGGTTTGGTGCGCAAAAGCAGCTCGCTGGTGAAAGTCCTTGGCAACGGACTGTTGAGTAGAAAAATAACGGTTAAAGTGCACAAATTCAGTGCGACGGCCCGGGACAAGATTGTTCAGGCCGGAGGTCAGGCTGAGGAGATCTCCCTTGCTTAAAGGAATGGAGAATATCGGCAGCATCCCTGAGCTGCAGCGGAAGATCGGCTGGACCTTTTTCCTACTGTTTATCTATCGTGTCGGTATTCATGTCCCCACTCCGGGTATTGACGGCCAGGCCCTGGCATCTTTTTTTGCCGAGGCCAAAGGGACTCTGCTGGGCATGTTCGATATGTTTGCCGGTGGTGGCCTGAGCCGGTTGTCGGTATTTTCCCTCGGGATTATGCCCTATATCAGTGCTTCAATTATCATTGAACTGCTGGCCATGGTCATTCCCACCCTTGAGCGTTTGAAGAAGGAAGGGGAAGCCGGTCGGCGGAAGATTGTCACCTATACCCGCTATGGCACCATCCTGCTGAGTACGGTACAGAGTTTTGGTATTGCTGTAGGTCTAGAAAGCATGCAGGGACCGGCGGGGGAGATGGTGGTTATGTTTCCCGGCTGGGGGTTCCGTCTACTGACGGTGATTACCCTGACCAGTGGCACTGCTTTTATCATGTGGATCGGTGAGCAGATTACCGAACGGGGGATCGGCAATGGCATTTCGCTGATCATTTTTGCCGGAATTGTTGCCCGGACCCCGGCGGCGGTAATCAATACCATCAGGCTGATAAAAACAGGTGAAATGAGTGTTTTTGTCATGCTGATGCTGCTGGTGCTGATGACCGCGGTGGTGGCGATTATTGTTTTTGTTGAAACCGGGCAGCGGCGTGTGCCGATCCAGTATGCCAAGCGGGTGGTGGGCCGCAAAATGTACGGCGGCCAGAGTACCCATCTGCCCATTAAAGTCAATACGGCTGGGGTTATACCGCCCATTTTTGCGTCATCAATTATTATGTTTCCGGCTACCATTGCCAACTTTATCGATCTGCCGATCATGAAAAAAGTTTCGGCCCTTTTCATGCCGTCAACCATTACCTATAACCTTTTTTATGTTGCCCTGATCTTCGCCTTCTGCTACTTCTACACGGCTGTGACCTTCAAGCCCGATGATGTGGCTGATAATCTGAAAAAATACGGCGGCTATGTGCCTGGCATCCGGCCGGGCAAAAAAACTGCTGAATACCTTGATCGTATCCTGACCCGCCTGACCTTCTGGGGGGCGGTCTATGTCAGCGTCGTCTGCGTGCTGCCGATGATTTTTATCGGCAAGTTTAATGTCCCGTTCTATTTTGGTGGTACCGCCCTGTTGATTATAGTCGGGGTTGGCATTGATACGATTCAGCAGATCCAGTCGCACCTGATTGTCCGCAACTATGACGGGCTGATGAAAAAAGGAGCTCGTGGCCGCCGGTAAGAATGATTATTGGCTCGGCGCTGAGCTGTAGATAGACCAATTAGAGGCTAAAAAAAGGAGGGAAGGGCATGAACTTGATTTTGTTGGGACCTCCCGGGGCCGGCAAGGGCACCCAGGCAAAAAAAATGGTCGATCAGCTGAAGATCCCGCAGATTTCCACTGGCGATATTCTCCGCGCTGCTGTTAAAGACGGCACCCCGATGGGGATTGAGGCCAAAAAGTATATGGACGCCGGTCAGTTGGTTCCCGATGAGGTGGTTATCGGCATCATTGCCGATCGCATCAAAGAGAGTGACTGTGCCGCTGGTTACATCCTTGATGGGTTCCCCCGGACGGTTGCCCAGGCTGAAGCGTTGGAGAAGATGCTCAATACGATGAATCAGGACATTGACCATGTGGTTAGTATTGACGTCCCTGATGGCGATCTTCTGGCCCGTTTGACCGGCCGACGTATGTGTTCCTGTGGTGCCAGCTTCCATGTCATGTTTAATAAACCGAAAAAAGAAGGTGTCTGTGATCTGTGTGGTGGAGCCCTGTACCATCGTGACGATGACCGGGAGGAAGCAATCACCGAACGACTGGTCAACTACCATAAACAGACAGCACCGTTGATTGAGTTCTATTCCAACAGGGATAAGGTTCGGCCCATTCCGGGTACCGGAAGTGTTGATGATATCTTTGCTGCGATAATGAATGCCGTTACATGATTACCCTGCGCTCGAGGCGCGAGATTGAAAAGATCCGGGCGGCAAACCAGATTGTTGCTGAAGTCCTGGAGCGTCTGCGGGAAGCAGTACAACCGGGAATATCAACCCTCGAGCTTGATGCCATCACCGAGAAGCTGATTCGCGAACGCGGTGGCACACCCGCTTTCAAGGGCTATGCCGGTTTTCCGGCCAGCCTCTGTGCCTCGGTCAATGAAGTTATTGTCCATGGCATTCCCCGTGCGGATATTATCTTAGCCGCCGGTGATATTATCAGTCTTGATGTGGGAGCCAAATTGCACGGCTATTACGGTGATGCAGCGATCACGGTGCCGGTGGGTGAGGTCAGTGACGCGGCCCGGAGATTAATGCAGGTAACCGAGGAATCTCTGGCTGAGGGTATCCAGGCTGCCTGGCCCGGTGAGCATCTCTTTACCGTCTCGGCGCGTATTCAGCGTTATGTGGAAGCACGTGGTTACAGTGTCGTCCGCGATTTTGTCGGTCATGGGATCGGCACCCAGCTCCATGAGTCGCCGCAGGTGCCCAACTTTGGCGTTGAGGGTACCGGGATACGCCTGAAAGCAGGCATGGTCATCGCCATTGAACCGATGGTCAATATGGGGACCCATGAAGTTGACGTCCTGGCTGACGGCTGGACTGCAGTGACCAGAGACCGGCTTTTATCGGCTCACTATGAACATACGATTGCCATTACGGATGGTGGACCGGAGATTTTGAGCAAAAGGTTATGATGGAGGTGTCGGATGGTGCTGGCACAACAATGGTGAGGAGATAATGGCAAAAAAAGAGGATGTTATCGAGGTGCAGGGAAAGGTGCTTGAAACCCTGCCGAATGCCATGTTCCGGGTTGAACTGGAAAACGGCCACCGGGTGCTGGCTCATATCTCCGGGAAAATGCGCATGCATTTTATTAAGATCCTCCCCGGCGATACGGTGACCATGGAATTATCTCCTTACGATCTGAGCCGGGGAAGGATTGTCTACCGGGCGAAGTAGTGGGTTCCAAAGATGAAGTGCGATGCTGTTATGGCATAGACGAGGCGGAGAGAAGAAATGAAAGTACGGGCATCGGTAAAAAAAATCTGCGACAGATGTAAAATAATCAAGCGGCGCGGAGTTGTCAGGGTGATCTGTGAAAACCCGAAACATAAACAGCGTCAGGGATAATGTAACCAGAGGAGGAACGGCAATTGGCTAGAATTGCAGGGGTAGTTTTACCGAATAAACGGATAGTGATCGCCCTTACCTATATCTATGGGGTTGGCAAAAGTCGGGCTCAGGCAGTACTTGATGCGGCTCAGGTCAGCCACGATATCCGTGCAGATCAGCTGCAGGATGATGAACTGGGACGTATTCGTGAAACCCTGGAGGGAACCTATAAAATTGAAGGCGACCTCCGACGGGAAATCAGTGGAAATATCAAACGGCTGATGGACATCGGCTGTTATCGCGGTTTGCGCCACCGCCGGTCACTGCCGGTTCGGGGACAGCGGACCAAAACCAACGCCAGAACCCGCAAAGGACCAGGCAGAAATCCGGTGGCCCGCAAGAAAAAATAGCAATCCACTCCCGAGGGGCTGCGAGATGGTAGAGCTGCCAGTCGCGGCAGCACGTTCGGGGGAGGATTGATTGCCATAGAAGACAACTGCTCTGCGGGGCAGAGATACTAAACATCGTCAGGGTTATCAGTGGTGGGGAGAAAAGATGGCCAAGCCAAAGAAAAAATCGGCAAAAGCAAAAGTTAAAAAGAATATTCCGGTGGGGGTAGCCCATATTCAAGCGACCTTTAATAATACGCAGGTTACGTTCACCGATATCAAGGGTAATGTGGTGGCCTGGGCAACGGCAGGAGTGGTCGGCTTCAAGGGATCACGGAAAAGTACGCCGTTTGCTGCCCGGCAGACCGCAGAAGAAGCCGCCCGGCGGGCAATGGATCATGGCATGCGCAGTGTCGACGTCCATGTGAAGGGTCCTGGGTCCGGGCGCGAATCGGCTATTCGGGCGATTCAGGCCGCCGGTTTAACCATTAATGTTATTCGCGATATAACGCCTATTCCGCATAACGGCTGTCGGCCGCCGAAGCGGAGAAGGGTCTAAGGAGGCTGTTTTGGCACGATATAGGGAATCAGTATGCCGGCTTTGCCGCCGGGAGGGAGTGAAACTTTTTCTAAAAGGTGACCGTTGCTATACGGACAAATGTGCCGTTGACCGGCGGGCGTATGCTCCCGGCCAGCATGGCCAGCGGCGCAGCAAATTTTCCGAGTATGGTGTGCAGCTGCGGGAAAAGCAGAAAGTGCGGCGGATTTACGGCCTGCTGGAAAAACAGTTCCGCCGTTATTTTCAACAGGCTGACAGACAGAAGGGAGTGACAGGTGAAAACCTGCTGATCCTGGTGGAACGTCGGCTGGATAACATTGTTTATCGGCTGGGATTTACCAATACCAGGAGCGAGGCGCGGCAGCTGGTTCGCCATGGCCACTTTCTGGTCAATGGACGCCAGGTTGATATTCCCTCCTTTCAGGTGAAAGTCGGCGATGTTATTGAACTGCGGGAAAAGAGCCGCAAGGTAGGGCGTATTGTTGAGGCCTTGGAGGCTGCAGGTCGTCGTGGATTGCCGGCATTTCTTGACCTGGACAAGGATAACTTCAAAGGTACGGTGAACGCTCTGCCTAAACGTGATGACATTGCTCAGGCAATCAATGAACAGCTGATTGTTGAATTCTATTCTCGTTAAGGGAAAGCTATGGATAAATCATTGATGTATAAAAATTGGCGGGAACTGATCAAGCCGTCGGGACTGCAGATAGATCAGGAAACCCTGACCACGGAGTACGGCAAATTTACCATAGAGCCCCTTGAAATCGGTTACGGTGTGACTTTGGGCAATGCTCTGCGGCGGGTTCTGCTGGCTTCGCTCCAGGGAGCCGCCATTACGTCGGTTCATATCGACGGGGTTCAACATGAATTTTCCACCATTCCCGGAGTGGTTGAGGATGTTACCAGAATTGTTCTCAATCTCAAAGGGGTCTGTTTGAAGATGCATGTGGACAAACCAAAAACCATGTTTCTTGACGTGAAAGGTTCCGATAAGCAGATTATCACCGCCGGTGATATCAAAACCGACAGCAACGTGGAGATTCTCAATCCCGATCATTATATCGCCACCCTGAACAGTGATGCTGTCCTGAAAATGACCCTGACTGCAGAGACCGGCAAGGGGTATGTGCCGGCTGAGGAAGCGGTTGAAAAACAGAAGCTTCCCCTGGGAACGATTGTCATTGATGGTGTTTTTTCGCCCATCAAGAAGATGACCTATGTGGTTTCCAACGCCCGGGTTGGTCAGCAGACGGATTATGATAAGCTGACGATCCAGATCTGGACCGACGGCAGTGTCAGACCTGAAAATGCCTTGGGGTATGCGGCGAAGATTCTCAAGGATCAATTGATGGTGTTTATCAATTTTGATGAGGATATTGAACCGCCGGTGGTGGTTGAGGTGGACGAGGAGCCGCCGGTGGCGGTCAATGAGAACCTCTACCGTGGCGTCGATGAGCTTGAATTGTCAGTGCGCTCGGCCAATTGTCTCAAAAATGCCAATATCTCGTTGATTGGTGAGCTGGTACAGAAGACCGAGACGGAGATGCTGACGACGAAAAACTTCGGCCGCAAATCACTCAATGAAATCAAGGATATCCTGAGTCAGATGGGACTTTCCCTGGGGATGAAGGTTGTGGACTTTGATCCTGAAAATGCAGAAATGATCAAAAAAGTAATGGTTGACGACTACGAAGAGTAGGAAACCCCCAGGGACCATGTTTGCAGGAAGGTGTCTGGTGAATGTAGTGCTGTCAGGGAACAAGGAGATGATGAAGAGATGCGACATCGTGTGGTAGGAAGAAGGTTGGGGTATGGACCCAGCCACCAGAAAGCTATGATGCGGTCCCTGGCTGGGTCGCTGATCAAATATGAGACCATTGAAACGACGTTGGCGCGGGCCAAAGAGCTGCGGCGGCTTACCGATCGTCTGGTGACGATGGGTAAAAAAGACAGTCTCCATGCCCGGCGGCAGGCGTATAAGGTACTCAATGATCATGGGCTGGTGAAAAAGCTCTTTGACGAGATCGCCCCGCGGTTCAAGGAGCGTCCCGGCGGTTATACCCGGCTGATCAAAACACGTTTCAGAGTCGGTGATAACGCGCCCATGTCGCTGGTTACCTTTTCAGCCAAAGAGCTGGTGAAGAAGGAGAAGGCGGCAGCTAACAGAGCGACAAGCATTGCCGATGAGGTGAAGAAGGGTGTTGAGGCGGAACTGGCGGCGGAAGCGCCGGCAGCTGGGGCGGTTGCCGCCAATGAGGAGACGCCTGCGGCAGAACCTGTGGCTGAAGAAGTTGCTGAGGACACAGCTGAAAAAACCAAAGAATAGTTTCCGCCACCCGGTTGGCGGTAAGATTTCAAAAGCATGGCCTGCGGGCCATGCTTTTTTTATGGCCGGGTTAAGGCTGCCGGTTGTGCGGCGCAATCCCGCAGTATATTTTCCCTTGATACCTGTTTGTGTACTCGTGCCGCCATGGCAGCAGTGCCAATGCTATGATGTCAGTTGCTCTCGTCTGGTGGGCAGGTCGGGATATGGCTGAGGCGGCGAATCAGGCGGGCTAAAGTCGGAATCTGGGGGGCAAGGGGGGCATCGGCAGCCAAGCGCTGCAACTGAAGGAGGGCTTGGGGAATATGCTGGCGAAAATGGAGCCGTTTTTTCACCGTTGAGAGAAAACCAAAAGCACCAAGAACCTGCATGCCGCGGATAAGGGAATAGCAGCTGACGTTATGGTTGAAGACCCCAGGTTCAGGCAGCGAAAGCTGTGCCCGGGGTGCCGCCGTATGGTAATAGTATTCCAGCAGTTCCTGCTGAAGTGCCGGAGGCATGGCGACATAGGGGTCGGTGAGCAGTGCAGCCAAGTCGTAATAGATGGGTCCCAGTCGGGCGCCCTGGAAATCGATCACCCGGATATGCTTGGTGCAGATCATCAAGTTTTTTGCCTGGAAATCGCGATGGAGAAAAAAATGACCCGGCGCCTGCAGGGCAACGTCTGCCAGGAGGGCACAATCTTTCCTGAACTGCCGGCGTTGAGCAGCGGAGAGTTCTATCCGGCCCAACGGAATGGCAAAGGAATTGAGAAAATACTCCAGTTCACCGGCAATGATCAGCTGCCGGTCATAATGGCCACCAGCGTAGCACCATGAGGGATCAAAGCCCTCAGCGGCCTGTTGCTGCAGTGCCGCCAACAGGCAGAGCGCCTGCTGATAGTGGGCGATGGTTGCCGTGCTCCACTGATCATTGGCGGCCAGATCATAGAGGGTGGTATCGCCGAGATCCTCCAAAAGATAATAGCAGGCGCAGGGACTACTGGCCAGCACCTTGGGAATGGGGAATTGTAGGGTGGCAAGGTGCTGAGCCACCAAGAGGAAGGAGTGGTTTTCGGTAACCAGATGCTGGCCAAGGCGGCGAAATTTTTGGCTGCCGCCATGGGCATCGACGGCGATCAGCGGCTGGGAATGAAAGGCTGATCTAATGCGGAAATAGCGTCGATCGGAGCCGTCTCCAGCCAGCAGGGCAGCGGAAAAAGTCCCCTTGCCGGCCGTCGGGATGGTTAAAAAACCAGCGACCAGAGCAGCCAGGGGTTCGGGCAGATCATTTTGAGAGATAGATGCGTTCATAGATGACTTCGATGGCCGGCAGCAGGGCATGGTTGTCCAGCTGCCGATAGAGCATGGCCGCCAGCGCCATCGCTCCGGCGCCGACCCCTTCCTTGACAAAGCCCTGCTCATAGAGTTGTAGATTTCGATGCCGGGAGGCAGAGAAGTTGAGTCGTGCGGCAAACATCGGCATTGCCGTGGGCAGCTGGCGGGCCAGCCCTCTGATGTCGGCATGCGGATCTTCCGAAACCCAGCCGGTGGTTGCCACGGCAATGTTGGTTGTCGCCGCACGGCGCAGCACCGTTGCCACCCGCTCTTGGTGCAGTGCTGTGATGTTGTCGATGTTTTTCTCCGCCATCATAGCCCCGATGAGGGCAGCTACTGCCAGCATCTGACTGCCGCCGCCAAGGAGGACCGGTGTCCGGTGGCTGGCTGCCAGAGCCATGCCGGCCTGCACCACCTGCATGGGATCCCCCAGCAAGGCGACGGCGGCCAACGGATCGGTGGCCAATGAACCGCGGATCAGGCCTTTGTCAACCATAGCCCGGGTAACCACCTGTTCTTTCAGCGAAGGGTTGTTGCCCGGCATGCTGCCGCTTATTTTGCCAAAAGAATCCAGCCCGAGCCCCTCCATTAATGATAGGGCGGTGGTCGTGCCGCCGGGAACGCTTTCCCCGATAATCAGGGTATGGCCAAGGAGTCCGAGGTTTTCACCAATAATCATGCCCTGAAGCAGCAGTTCATGGACGTTTTCCACCGGCAACGAATCGGTGATTGCCTTTCCGGGGGTGCGGCCGGCAACCAGCAAGGGAACCTGGGGGGTGATGGAGTTCCCTGCGTCGACGATTACCGTCGGGCAGGAAAGCAGCAGCTGGGCTGCCATGGTAATAATAACCGGAGAGGGTGGGCCGCTGGGGTTTTCCGGAATTTTTTCCAGGCAGCGGGCCCGACCATAGTAGAGTGCCTCCACATCGGCGGCGGCCGTGTAACGGATAAGCTCAGCATTGGCGCCGGCCGCCGAAATGCCGGGGATGGCCGCTGTTTCGGTGGTGGCAATGGTGCAGATGAAAAGCGGCGGCCGTCCGAGAGCATGCTGGAGAAAATCGGCAGCCGCTGCTTGGTCATCGGTAACCGTGATGATGTCTGGATGGGACATGGCAGTTCCTTTATGATCGCGGAGAGTATGTCCGAGAGTAGGGTTCTTTCCCTGGAAAGAGATGGTTTGTTTCCTGCTGCAGCGTCTGCGGGCTGCTACTGGTCATGGTCCTGAATAATGACGATGGCTTGATAGCCCCTGGCTCGCAGCCTGTCAGCCAGGTCTTCGGCCTGGTCACGGTTGGAGAACCAGCCGGCCCGTACCCGGTAGCAGGTGTTGTTGCCACAGTCGGCAGTCTGCATGAAAAGCGAGTTGGTGAACGGCTGCAGGTTTTCGTACAGTTGGCGGGCGTTGTCCCGCTCGGCAAAGGATCCCAACTGGACGCCAAAGTAGCGCGTCTGGGAAAACCGGGTTTGCCCGGCTACCGGGGCTTCAAGAAGGGTTATGCGCACCAGGGCAGTGCCCTGGTCAACCATGTCCAACGCTTCGGCTGCCGCATGGGAAAGGTCGATGATCCGGCCCTTGATGAATGGTCCCCGGTCATTGATGAAAACCGTGACACTCTTGCGATTTTCCAGGTTGGTAACCTTGACGCGGCTGCCCAGGGGGAGTTCCTTATGAGCGGCGGTAAGCTGGTGCATGTCATAAAGCTCGCCGCTGGCGGTTGACTTGCCGTGAAAATCACTGCCATACCAGGATGCAATCCCTTCCTGGCTTGCCAGGAGGCGCGGCTTGGCCGGCAGGGAATAATCATACCGGGAATGCTTGGCCATGCATCCCCAGCAGCCGGTGGCCAGCAGCGCCAGCAGCCAGAACCATTTCATTTTTTTCAGGGCAGACATGAGCCGTTGAGCAGGCTGACTTGGGAAAAGTCAGGAAAATAATCGATCCGGTTGATGCAGCAGAAATCCTGCTTCAGGCGGAAAAGGTGATCTGCAGCCAAGGTCAAGGCCCGGCAGAGAATGAGCATGTTGATGCCGCCATGAGCCACGAGGATCATGTGTTCTCCCGCATGGTTTGCCAGAATCTGATCCAGGGCGCCAAATACCCGTGCTTCAACCTCTGGAATTGTTTCCCCCCCGGGAATGCGATAGTTGATAAAATTTGAAAATTTCTTTTTTATATCGTCTGGATAACGTTCCTTTACCTCGGCAAAGGTCAATCCTTCCCAGCGCCCCATCTTGATTTCGCGAAATGCTGCCAGTGATGTGTGGGGCAGATCAAGGTGGCGGGCAATAACCGCCGCCCCCTGGTAACTGCGGGACAAATCGCTGGAAAAAACCCGGGTGATGGGATAGGCAGCCAGCTGGCTTGCCATGGTTTCCATGGTTTGCAGCGATTTATCAGTGACCTCGATGTCAATGTGGCCGTTGTAACGAAACTCGCCGTCAAGGGTGTTGATCGTTTGCCCATGGCGGAGGAGAAAAAGCGTGGTGGCTGGCGCGTCGGTCATAGTTTTCATAATGCACGACGGCCGTGACAAAACTGCGGGCAGCCGTTGCTATAAAAGGGGGTACTCTTTCGATGTGAAACCATTACGATAATGGAGTTCATCCGATGTTCAGCAGCGCAGGGTAATGCTAG
This sequence comes from Candidatus Anaeroferrophillus wilburensis, assembly GCA_016934315.1. Classification (NCBI taxonomy): domain Bacteria; class Deltaproteobacteria; order Candidatus Anaeroferrophillales; family Candidatus Anaeroferrophillacea; genus Candidatus Anaeroferrophillus; species Candidatus Anaeroferrophillus wilburensis. The sequence goes on from JAFGSY010000044.1 coordinate 19,841, forward strand.
CCATAGAGCACCAGCCAGCCGACCAGGGCCAGGGCTTCGCTGGTTTCACAGACAAAGCCCAGCAGATCGCCGGTGACGCCGCCAAGCCGCCGGTGAAAATAGCGGCTTGCCCCCCAGCTGTATATGCCGACCGCCCCCATGAGCAGAAGTGCGGACAGGCCGCTGACCATGAGGGTTGCTACTGCGGTGATTGTGGCGGCGGTCCATAGTTCCCGAATGGTTACCTGTTCAGTGATTGATTGCCCCAGCCCTCCCTCGGGTCTGGCATAGACAGAGAGGTGGGCCATAATGACAATGGCAAACCGGCCATAGGCCGGCAGCAGGATCAGGCAGGAAACCATAGTGTGCCCGGGAAGGTTGGACAAGGCGGCATATTTCAGCAGCAGAACAGTGATTAGTGCCAGAGCACCCATGGTGCCGATGGCACTGTCTTTCATAATCTTAAGAATATCATCCCGGCAGTCGCGGCCGCTGAGCAAGCCGTCGGCGGTATCCGCCAGCCCGTCGAGGTGGAAGCCGCCGGTAAGCAGAATCTGGACAGGCAGCAGCAATGCGGCAATGACAGCCTTGGGCAGCAGGGGAGCGAGCAGCAGGTAGACAACGGCAAGGATGACGCCCAGCAAAAGCCCCACCAGGGGAAAACAGCACAGTGAGGCGCCGATTTCCCTGGGAGTCAGGGTTTTCTGTACAGGGAACGGCAGGATCGTCAGAAAGGAGAGGGCAAAATGAAACGAGGTGAACATCTTATTTAAGTTTCAGCGGCAAGCCGCAGCAGACCAGGTATACCTCCTGGCAGACGGCAGCCAGCCGCTGATTGGCGGTGCCGGCCAGATCACGGAAGGCGCGTCCTAGGGGGTTGTCGGGAACGATGCCGCTGCCCACTTCATTGGTGACGAAGATAATGGTTGCCGGAATTTGCGGCAGAGAGCTGAGAAACGCATCCACGAGCCTCAAAACGGCGGTAGGATTGTGCTCGTTGCTCAGCAGCAGGTTGGTCAGCCAGAGGGTTATGCAGTCCACCAAGATGACCTGGTACTGCGAGGCGGCTTGCTGCAGGGTGTCATGCAGCTGGTAGGGTTCCTCAATGGTGGCCTGCCAGGCGCTGCCACGCAGTTCCTGATGTCTGGCAACCCGGACGGCCATTTCCTGGTCGTGGATCTGGGCGGTTGCCAGATAAGCCCGTGGCCCGGGCAGCTGCTCAGCCAGCTGCTGGGCAAAGGTGCTTTTACCGCTGCGGGCCCCGCCGGTTATCAAAATTGTTGATTGATGATCCATAATCGTTTGCTAACCATCTATGTTTATTGACATTATTCACCTAACCCAAATAGTGCTCAGTGTCAATGCCTTTTTATTGTTTGTGGCGGTCTGCCTTTCCCGTCCGCCCATGTCCGCGCCTGGTGTCTTTGTTGTCCGTAGGGGTCCGGTAGCTTTGCAAGCGCTTGGTCCCTGACCATGTTGCTGGGCGCCATACCCATTCACCTGCTTTTGTTTGTGGTAAGGTGGGCGAATCAATGGTATGATAGTCAGCTGGAAACATGTCAAGTTTTCCTTCCTTTTTGCCGATGTAACATCTGTTTGCAGTGGGATGCCGGCGGCCATCGGCTCAGGGGCTTCTCCATTTTAGCACATCCTTGCCATTCGTTGTTGTCTTTGGGGATCGTAGGTGTATGAATATTCTGCTCGTAGATGATAATCCTCCTGTTGTTGAAATGTTATCACAGGTACTTATGGCGGAGGGCTATCAAATTGCCACCGCCCATGACGGTGTTGCCGCCCTGGAGCGATTGCAGCAGAAAAATTTTGACCTGGTGCTCACCGATTTGAAGATGCCGCGGATGGGCGGGATGGAACTGCTGGGTGAGATCAGGAAACTGCGGAATCCCCCTGTGGTTATCGTCGTTACCGCCTATGCCACTATGGAAACGGCAATCGACTCCATTAAACTGGGGGTTTATGATTATCTGGTCAAACCCTTCAATATGGATCAGGTGCTCCATGCGGTTCATCGGGCGGTGGAAAAAAGGCGGCTGGAGAAGGAAAATGTTCAGCTCAAAGAGATGGTGGTGCTGTATAATGCCAGCGAAGCCATCAGTTCCAGTTTGCAGACGTCAACGATTATCGATGTGATGCTGGAAGCCGCTTTTGCTCAATCGAGGGCGGATCTTGCCGTTCTTTACCTGCGTGAGGATGATGGCTCACTGCTTTCGGTTGCCCGCCACCGGTCCGGCGATTTTGCTGAGCTGGAGGGGGCTGAATTCATGCAGTCCCTGGCCCGTGATATTGATATTTCGTGGCTACCGGATATTTTTGACGGCCAGGGGTCAAGGATTTTCGACCCTGGAGATCGCTCGGTTGAGCCCATGATGCGTACCTCGTCAACCGAGCAGCAATTTCACTCTTTGCTGAGCATCTCATTGAAAGCCAACAACCGTTATTTGGGCATCCTTAATCTCTTTTCCCTGACCCCCGGTTTTACCTTCAGTGAGAAAGAAAGCCGGGCCTTGTATATCTTGTCGGCCAAAGGCGCCTCGGCAATTCAAAATGCCTTTTTGTATGAAAATACCCAGCAGAACTATCTGCAGACAATCAAAAGTTTTGCCTATGCTCTGGAGGCAAAAGATCAGTATACCCATGGCCACTCCCAGCAGGTGACCCGCTATGCGGAAATCCTGGCCCAGGGATTGAAGCTTGATCCCCAGCAGATCAACCTGCTGACTCAGGCCGCGCTGCTCCATGACATTGGTAAAATCGGCATTAGCGAGGCAATCCTCAATAAACCGGGGCGGTTGACTGACGAGGAATTTCAGGTTATCAAAAAGCATCCGGTTACCGGTAAACACATCCTGACGCCGATCAGTTCGCTGGCGCCCATTGTTCCCATTGTTTACCACCACCATGAGCGATGGGATGGCGGGGGATATCCGGAAGGACTGCAGGGAGAGAAGATCCCTTTAATGGCCAGGATTCTCACGGTTGCTGACGCTTTTGACGCCATGACCTCAAACCGGGCCTACCGCCAGCCCATGGCAACCGAGGAGGCCTTTCAGGAGTTGGGTGCTTGTGCCGGGTCCCAATTTGATCCCCTGCTGGTCGGTATTTTTCAACGTCAGCGTCAGGTCGTTGAGCAGTTGATGGTGTTACGTTGACCAGGGGTCCGAGGGTGTGTCCGGCCATAAAGTCCTTGACAAAAGTCCAGCCGATTTGCTATATCGTCTCAGTTTCTTCAATCCTATCTGATTAAAACAGCCTTTGAGGAAAATAGCCTGCCAAAATTTGAAGGGTGGTACAGGAAAGACCACTACGGTGGTCAATCTTGCCCATTATCTGGCCCAGCAGGGGCGGAAGGTTCTGGTTGTCGACCTTGATGCCCAGGGCAGTGTGGGGGTAAGCCTTGGCGTCGAGGCTGAACATGGCCTCTATGAGCTGCTCATTGATAACTGTCCATTAGCCGATTGCGTTATCGAAGCCCGGGAGAATCTCTACTGTCTTCTCTCAGATCAGTCGGTGGCAGCCTGTGAAACCATTTTGGTGGCCAAGACCCGCAGGGAAGAAATCCTGAGCCGTGGCTTGTCCCAGGTTGCAGAGGTGCTGCCCGGGGTGGAGGTGGTGTTGCTGGACTGTTCACCTTCCCTTTCTATTCTCAGTCAGAATGCCCTGGTGTATGCCGATGAGCTGATTATCCCGGTCAGTATGGATTTCCTGGCACTTGTCGGAGCCAACCATGTCTTTGATAACCTGGGGATGATTGAGGAGTATTTCCATAAAAAACTGAAAATATTAGGTATTGTTCCGACGTTTTTTGATAAGCGGGTCAATATGAGTAAGGAAGTGCTGGCTGCTTTGCGGGAGCAGTATGGTTCTCTGGTTATGTCGCCGGTACGTGTTGATACGAAATTGAAACAGGCATCGAGTGCCCGCCAGACAATCTTTGAGTTCCATGAGAAGAGTCGGGCAGCTTTCGATTACCTGCAGGTTGGTGAGGAGTTGTTCCCATGAGTGCAACCAAACGCCGGAAACCGGCAGCTGGGACAGGCAAGAGGAAAAAGGCCTTGGCCGAGGTCCCTGAACGGGCTCCGGTAGCTAGACAGAAAATGGCCGCTTTTTTTGACTCTGAAACCCGGGAGGGAGATATGATGGCTGGAAAAACCAAAGATAGTACACCGATTCCTGAGACTGAAAAACATCTGGCAAAAGTTGCGGTAAAAGTGGATGTGAAGAACCTGCCCGCTGAGCCCCCCAAGGCAGCGGCAGCCAAAGAACCGCTGTCAGCAGTAAAACCGTCCCCTGGGAAAGCGGGGGCCAAAGATAATCGGCAAGAGAGTGTAAACAAAAACGATTCAGCGAAAGGTGATGCGAAGATGTCAGGAAAAACACAGGGAAGCTGTCAACGTAATGATGGTGGATCAAATATGGTGGGTTTTGTGGCCTTGTTTGCGGCGATTGCCGCTTTGGCATTGGTGTGGTTTTACGCCTCAACCGCAACCGGCTCCCCCTCGGTGCTCAATGATCTGCAGAAGAGCAAGGTTGAGCTGGTGGAGAAGATTGATGCGCTTGATGCCAAGGTAAGCGCGTTGGATGCCAAGTTTGTTGCCGCTGAAAAGGCAAAACTGGTCAAATCGGTGAATGACTCTCTGGAAGCCATTAATGCTCTGGCTGCCAATGCTGATCCTAAAACTGCTGAGCTGCTGAAAAAGATGCAGGTGGAGATGCAAAAATCACTTGTGGAGCTGAAATAATAGTTTAGAGTTGTTTCTGATGCTCATAGAGGGCGGCGCTGATAGTGCCGCCCTCTTTTTCTTGGGAAGATGCGGCTTCGGGGCGAGCATGCTGAACTCAAGTGGGTGGCCGCCTTGGACGACATGCTTTACTGCCGTATCTTGGCTTTCATGTTTTCATAGGTTTGCAGGATAGCATTTTGGATAAGAGCTGCCTGCTGTGGATCGAAATGCAAGGTGCCCAAGGTTTTCAAGGGGGCCAGCTCCATCAGAGAACTGCTTAAAAAGCCGCCCCGATAGCGGGATATGGTCGCCATGGGAATCGGTTCAATCCGGCAGTTGATTTCCGCAGTCCGGCAGCATTCGATGATTGCCGCTCGGGTGATCCCCGGCAACAGTCCGGCTTCCACCGGCGGCGTCACCAGGCAATTGTCTTCCGTCAGCAGAAAAAGGTTGGAGAAGGTCCCTTCACACAGGTGGTCATCCTGATTGAGAAAGATTCCCTCATCAGCACCCTGCCGGACAGCAAGGCGCCGGCCGAAAAGATTATCCAGATAATTGAGACTTTTGATCCGCAGCAGGGGGTGGTGGCCATCCCGTCTCCATGGCAGAAAAATGGTTTTCAGTCCCTGTTGACGCTGCTGTTGGGTTTTCAGGTCGAGAGGCAAAACCTGGACGATGCAGGTTGACTGATGGTCGGTATCCGGCAACGGTCCGCTGCTGACCACAATCCTGGCCATGGCATCAGATGACGACAGCTTGTTGAGTGTCAGTAGATGGTCAATGATGGCCTCGAAGTCAGCGGGCATTGACGGCAGGGCAATGTTCAGGATCGCCAGTCCCTGTTGCAGCCGTTCCAGATGGCGCTGCAGGAGAAAGGGGATGCCCTGGTAGAGGCGGATGGTTTCAAAAACACCGTTGCCGTACAAAAACCCGCCATCAAAAGGCGAGATAGCCGCTTTGTCAGCCGGCAGATAACGGCCGTTTTGGTACAGGTGGATTGTTGCCATACGGACCTTTTTCCAGGATGGTTCCTTGCCTTGCCCGGCAAGCGGTTTATGCCTTCAGGGTTTTGAGAAAGGATTCGGCCTTGGTAATGGTTTCTTCGTATTCCATCTGGGGGTCTGAGTCGGCGACAATGCCGCCGCCTACTTGGAAATATAGCTGCTGCCGGTGGTGGACCGCCGTGCGGATGGCAATATTCAGGTCGCTGTCGCCGGAAAAATCCAGATAGCCGATGGAGCCGGTATAGACCCCGCGGCAGCACGGTTCAAGCTCATCAATGATTTCCATGGAACGGAGCTTGGGGGCACCGGTAATGGAGCCGCCGGGAAAAGAGTTGATGATGCAGTCGATGGTGCTGTAGCGGGGGTCGATCCGGGCGGCGACGGTGGATACCAGATGATGGACGTTGGCATAGGACTCAATGATTTCCATTTCCGATACCTGAACGCTGCCATACCGGGCGATCCGCCCAAGATCATTGCGCTCTAGATCAACAATCATGATATGCTCAGCCAGATCTTTGCTGCTCTGCTGTAACTCCTGCTGCAGACGGTTGTCTTCCTCAGGAGTCGTTCCCCGGGGGCGGGTGCCCTTGATGGGACGGGTTTCAATGTAGTCCCCCTGAATCAGCAGGTAGCGTTCCGGCGAGTTGCTCATTACCGTGTGGTTATCAGTGACCAGGTAGGCGCCAAAGGGAGCTGGACTCAGTGTCCGAAATCTACGGTAGAAATCCCAGGGGTTGCCGTTGCAATCTATGACAAAGCGTTGGGACAGGTTCACCTGATAAATATCGCCGGCCCTGATATATTCAAGAATTTTTCCGATGGCGGTGTTGTACTGGTCGTGGGTGAAATTGCAACTCACCGTGCTGCCCACCTGTAGTGGCCGGGGCGGCAGGAGGGGTGCGCTCCGGTTTCCTGCCCGACTGACGATGTGCTCCAGCCAGCGGCGGCGATCAGCCGCCCGGTGCTTCCTGGATTTTTCATCGGTCAGGGGCCAACCGGTTGAAATAATATATGATTTCTGTTCCAGATGGTCAATTGCCAGGATGGTGTCATAAAATGAGAGAAAAGCATCGGGCATCTGCAGATCATTGACGGTGGTTTGGGGAAACTGCTCGATCAGATGTCCCAGTTCGTAACCAAAGTAACCCACGGCTCCGGCTTCAAAGGGCAGCAGGGTTGTTGTTTTAGGGCGCTGCCAGCGGCATAGCAGCTCCTGCAACAAGGTGAAAAGCGGCTTTGTAGAGATTTTTTCACTTCCGGTCAGGAAGTTTGTTGTTCTGACCTGTCGGTCATCGGCAACAACCTGGAAAAAAGGATCCGCTCCAAGAAAAGAGAAGCGTCCCAGTTTCTGGTGGTCAACCCCCGAGTCAAGCCAGAAAGGATAGGGCTGGGAATGGAGCTGTTCAACGACGGCGACGGGGTCAGGAACCCATGATAATTCAATAATATCCATGCGATTGTGTGCAGCAGTCAGGTGCGGGTAAAAGAGCGATCTTGGTGCCGGCGAGCCCCCATGCTGGTGAAAATGGGAAAACCAAACTCCCCTCCTGCCATGGGCTGTTGCCAAGCAGACCGACCATGATGATTTCAGGCGGCAATGAGCCCGCTGGCTTTGGTTCAGGTCGCCGGGTCACCCTATACCGAAGTGACTGGTCGGTGTCAAGAAAAACCATCATTTTTGCTGGTTTCCAGGCATATGCCGGTGATCGCCGCCATGACTGCCAGACAGACAATGAACCCGTAGGGATGGCGGGCATAGAATGTCGGGGTGGTCATCGGGGTGATGGCGGCCTGTAAAACACCCCGGCAATTCAGGGGCAGTTGGTCGATGATTCTGCCGGTAGGGTCAATTATCGCCGAAATGCCGGTATTTGCACAGCGGAGCAGGTAGCAGCGGTGTTCTATGGCCCGCATCCTTGTGTTGGCCAGATGCTGACGGGGACCGGCACTCAGGCCGAACCAGGCGTCATTGGTGATGTTGACCAGAAAACCGGCCCCATCGGCCATGGCCCCGGCGATGAATTCGGGAAAAATCCCTTCAAAGCAGATTGACGGAACAAAGGGAGTGCCGTTCAGAAAAGGAGTTATAACCTGATTGCCGGGGGAAAAGTCAGCCCCCGGAACCATTTTACCCAGAAATGGCAGGAGTTCTGCCAGCGGGGTGAATTCGCCATAGGGGACCAGCTTGATCTTATCATAAAGGCTGGCTATGGTGCCTTCAGGAGTAAAGAACATGGCGCTGTTGTAATAGCGGTACGGGGGGGAATCTTCACAGCCGAGATGGCGCGGTGAACCGGCCAGGAGATAACTGTTGGTGCTGGCCAGCAGGAGGGCAATTGCGGTCTGGAAATCCGGCGCATCCTGGAGGAAGTCGGGAATTGCCGCTTCCGGCCAAATGATCAGATGAGGGGAGTCTGGGGAGGTCTGTAATGCTGCTTGCCGGCTTAGCTGCTCGAGAACGGCAAAATTCTGTTCGCGAAAAGCTGGGGCCCATTTTTCCGCCTGGGGAATATTTGGTTGGACAATAGTGACCTGGATCGTCTGTCGGTTCAGTTGGGCAACAGGAGACAGACCCATAGCTGCAAAGAGAGCAAAGAGGGCGGGCACGGTGAGCAGCAAGGCCGCTTGCCGAAGAAAATCCATTGCTTGGTGCCGGCGGTTGAACAGGACAAAGAGTGCCAGGTTGCCATAGATGACCAGGAAAGACAGGCTGTAGATGCCGCCATAGGGCAGAATGTTCAGGTAGAAGGAGTGCTCGCCGACCGTATACCCCAGGAGGTTCCAGGGAAAACCGTAGAGAATTGTTCCCCTGAGCCATTCCAGCAGGGTCCAGCTGGCAGCCAGAAAAAGAGTGCCAATCCAGCTGCCAGGGGGGTGTCTTGCCACCAGCAGGGCGAACAGTCCGTAATAGAGGCTGAGATAGGCGGCCAAGAGAGCCATGATCAGCAGGGTTGCCACCAGGGGGAGGCTGGTGAAATTGCGGATGGCGTTGGTAATCCAGCATAAGTTGATGGCTGAGAAGATAAAGCCGGTGATCATCCCCTGGATAAACGCCGGCAGGGTGTTAGTGCGGGTGATGGACCAGAAGAGGGGCAGAAAAGCAAACCACGAGCAGAGGCCGGCGGACGGTACGGCGAAACCCGCATGGAGCAGCAGGGCGCTGGCCATTGGCAGGAGGATGGGCGGCAACCGGTGAAACCAACGCTGCGACAGTCGTGCTGACTGCATCATCTGTCCCCAGGGGGGGTAGTTTCATCAGTATCGGCATTGTCTGCCAGGGGTGTGAAAAGAACTTTTTCAACCCGCCGCTCATTAGCGGCGGTGACGGTGATGGCGAATCTATTGTAGGTGGTCTGTTCGCCGGCTGCCGGTATTTTGCCGAAAAGATAGATAACCAGGCCGCCGACGCTTTCAAATTTCCCCCGGTTGTCCACTTCGAAATGGAAGAGATCTTCAATGGCTTCGATTTCAGTTTTGCCGGCTACCAGATAGGAGCCATCATCCTGAGGAATAATGTTTTTCTCCTCAATTTTTTGGCTGGGAGCTTCCTCGTAGATTTCGCCAATAATCTCTTCCACCAAATCGCTGAGTGTAACCAGCCCGGAGGTGCCGCCGTACTCATCCACAGCAACCGCAATGTGGATCCCTTTTTTGCGTAATTCCTGCAGCAGTTCCTGGATCTTCTTGGTTTCGGGGATGAAATACACCGATCTCATGATTTGACGCACCGGGACTTTGGCTAAATCATCCTGGAGATATTTCAGCAGGTCCTTGGCATAGAGAATGCCGATAATGTTATCAAGATTTTCCTCGTAGACCGGATAGCGGGAATAACCATAGGTGCCGATAATGGCGACCATTTCCTGCAGCGAGGTTGCAGCTTTCACCGCAACGAAGTCGGTCCGCGGGATCATCACCTCCTGAACCAGAGTTTCCTTAAACTCAATGATGCTGCTTAACATTTCATGGGTGTCCCCGGTGATAAAACCGGCTTCGCCGCTGGTGTCGATAATCTCCTGGAGGGCCTCTTCCGTCATTGGCTGGCCGTCATTTTTCTTCAGCAGATTTTTCAATCGTTCAATGAAACTGGTTCCCGTAAGCATGTTTTTTACCATTAGTCAACAACGTGCCGATTTCCATGATCGTGTCTAAACCCTCTCTGCGCCTGCAGAATCAGCTCCGGGGCGGCTAAACAGGACGGCTGGTGGGAGAATATATAGCAAAAAAAGGGGAAAAACAAGCACCTATTCTCTGCCCGGCCGCCTGGTATCGCCATTGACCGCCGGGTATGGCTGGGCGACGAAACAGCATTGCCTCATGGTGACGCCAAGTTACCGCTTGTCAAAGGAAGGGTGTTTCGGTTAGTATGCTTTGGCATATCGATGGCCAGCTGGTGGGACTCCCGGCTGGTGGAAAGGAGGAATGCATGGACGATGCCGGCAAGATTCGCCTGTCAGCCCAGTCTGCCGCTTCCGGGTGAGCGGCAAAAATAGGTCCGTCGGACCTGTCGAAGATATTGTCGGGATTGTCGCTGCCCGTTGATTCCCGCCTGCTGGTCGGCATTGAGGGTGCTGATGATGCCGGCGTATTTCGGCTCGATGACCAGCGGGCGCTGGTCCAGACGCTGGATTTTTTCACGCCCATCGTCGATGATCCCTACCGTTTTGGCCAAATAGCGGCCGCCAACGCTTTCAGCGATGTCTATGCCATGGGCGGCGAGCCGCTCACAGCGATGAATATTGTTGCCTTTCCTATTGCCAAGCTTGACCATGGGATTCTGCGGGCTATTTTAGCTGGTGGGATTGCCATCATCCGCGAAGCGGGGGCGGTGTTGGCCGGTGGGCACAGCATTGATGATCCTGAGATCAAGTATGGCCTGTCCGTTACCGGATTAGTCCATCCTGAGCATTTGTGGCGCAATACCGGTGCCCACGACCAGGATGTGCTGCTGTTGACCAAGCCTGTGGGGAATGGCGTCCTGGCCACCGCCCTGAAAGCAGGATTCTGCTGTGAGGATGGGATTGAGGATGCCCTGGCGTTGATGGCCAGACTGAATAAACTGCCGCCGGAACCGCCCGGCGGGGAGTGGCGTCAGGGAGTTCATGCCTGTACTGATATTACCGGTTTCGGGCTACTCGGTCATCTCAATGAGATGGTGGCTGATGAAAAAATCGGTGTGGTGCTTGATGGGGCGCGTGTTCCTTTGATACCCAAAGTACGGACCTACTGTTCCATGGGGTTATTTCCTGAGGGAGGAGTTCGGAACCGGAATTTTTTCAGTTGCCGGGTCACCCGTGGAGAGACCTGCGATGATATCCTCTATGATCTGCTCTTTGATCCCCAGACTTCCGGTGGGTTGCTGCTGGCCGTTGATCCCCAAGGGGTGGCCTCGGTCTGCCGGGCTTTTGCCGCCAGCGGCCAGGAGTGCTGGGAAATCGGCCATTGCACAGCTGAATTTCCCGGCCGCATCAGGGTTGTCTGAAAGCACGGTGCCTCAATTATGAAGAAGCCTGAACTGCTGGCGCCGGCCGGTAATCTGGAAACCTTTTTTGCCGCTCTCGATGCCGGTGCTGACGCGATCTATCTGGGAGGCAAGGAGTTCAGTGCCCGGCAACGGGCCAAAAATTTTTCCTCCTATGAACTGGAACGCATGATTCCCTACGCCCACCAGCGGGGAGTGAAAATCTATGTGACGGTCAATACGCTGCTGAAGGAGGAGGAGCTTCCTTCCCTCTACCGTTTTTTCAGCTTTCTCCGGCGGTTGGAGGTTGATGCCCTTATTGTTCAGGATCCCGGGGTTATCCACCTGCTGAGGCGGGATTTTCCCGAACTCCCGGTCCATATCTCCACCCAGGCCAGCATCCATAACGCCTGGGGGGTTGCGCGAATGGACCGCTTGGGCTGCAAGCGGGTGGTGCTGGCCCGGGAGCTCTCGCTGGAAGAGATCGCCGCCATCAGCCGAGAGACCTCCCTGGAACTGGAAGTTTTTGTCTTTGGTGCTTTGTGCCTGTCAGTCGCCGGTTTGTGTCTGTTCAGCAGTTTTCTCGGCGGGCAGAGCGGCAATCGTGGGCGCTGTACCCAGCCGTGTCGGCGCCTCTATGCCCAGAGCCGCAAAACGGGCTACTATCTTTCGCCTGCCGATTTCAGTGCTTTGCCCTTTCTTCCCCAACTGATGGCATTGGGTATCACTTCCTGTAAAATTGAAGGACGTCTGAAAAGTTCTCACTATGTGGGCACCGTAACCGGGGTGTTTCGCCAGGCCATCGATGAAATTGTTCGGGATGGTGTTCTGCAGCCTGAGCGGCAGGCGGCTCTGGCCCGGCGGTTGCGCAGTGCTTTTACCCGGCCACTGAACAGTGCCAACTTGTCGGGTGTTTATTCGCCGGTGATGATTGATCCCCGCCAGCACGGCAGTATGGGACAACAGATTGGCACGGTGTTGGCGGTTCGTAACCGGAGCGTCCGGGTCAGTCTGTCGGATGATCTGCTGGCCGGCGATCGGCTAAAAGTGATCAGTGGTGGGCGGGATGGCAAGGATAACGCCTTTACGATTAGCAAAGGGGTTGAGGGGAATGGATTGCATGGTAAAGAGGTGTGGCTGCCGGTGCCAGTTGACTGCCATCCTGGTGATTTGCTGGTGAAGGTGGGGGGCAAGGACTATTACAGCAGTAAGGGATCCCGCTTCTGGCTGGAGAAATTGAAGCAGGAGGTTTCCGTCGCCCCGTGCTCCCCGGCCGGTCCGAAATGCTATGATCTACAGCGGTTGCTGGTTTCCACACCGGCAGCGGTGACAACCAACCGTGGCACTCACCGGACCAGATGGCGGCTGAAAGTTGCATCCTGGGAGCATGTGCAGCAGTTTTCCCGGGAAGAAGACTGTACTCTGATTGCGGATTTGAACCTGCGCCTGATTGCCCAGCTTGCCGGCCAGGAAGCAGCCATCTTCCGCCGCTATCGCCGCCGGCTTGCCTGGTGGCTGCCGCCGGTGCACTTTCCTGGTCAGGAACAGTCGTTGGCTGAGGCGGTCAAGCGCTTGTTGGCGGCCGGATTCCGGCAATTTTATCTCAATAACCTGGGCCAGCTGGAGCTGTTTGCCGACCGCTCACCAAAGGGACTGCACCTGGCAACCGGTTCCTTTCTGCCGGCAACCAACCTGGCGGCAGTGGCTGCTTATCGATCCTGGGGCTTTACCAGCGTCATGCTGTCAGCAGAGATGGATCGGCAGTCGCTGAAAGTGCTCTGTGAACGGTCGCCGGCTGACCTTGAATTGATGGTGCTGGCTTTTGGCTTCCAGCCACTGCTGGTGACCCGCATGAGTCTGCCGGTTTCGGCCAAAAAAATCCCTTTAACCTCACCCCATGGGGAAATCTTCCACCCAATTATCCGTGATGGCCTTACCTACCTGGTCCCCGGCCAGCCGCTGATGGTGACTTCTCTGTTGAAGAAACTTTTTCCTCATACGTCACCTGCCTTTCTGCTTGATTTCTCCTGGTATCCTCCCGGCTGGAAGCCAGCCGCCATGCTGGCCGCGATCCGCCAGGGAAAACCGATTTCCGGGGCTTCATCCTTTAATTTATCGCGAAAATGGCAGTAATAAGGTTGAAATCGAAGCTATGGGATATTAATCATTTCTTTTATCCATTATCAGATATTAATAATCTTTAACCTGCTTTTTTCATGCTTGATTTTTCATCGCAACCTGTGTAGTATTCGCTTCGTTAGCACTCCACGGTAGTGAGTGCTAATAATGATGCCCAGCCGGGGGCGGTTGTTCTGCCGGCGGTCATGGTGGTTGACTTGAACCATGAAAACAACGTAAACACTTTGAAAAAAGAACAGGTTGAGGAGGAAAGAGGATGAATATCAGACCGCTGCAGGATCGACTGATTGTCAAAAGGGTTGAGGAAGAGGAAAAAACCAAAGGTGGGATCATTATTCCTGATGCTGCCAAGGAAAAGCCCATGCAGGGTGAAGTGATTGCCGTTGGCAAAGGCAAGGTTGGTGAGGATGGTAAAGTGATGCCCCTCGATGTGAAGGCTGGTGACCGGATTCTGTTCGGCAAGTATGCCGGTACCGAGATCAAAATGGACGGGGTTGAATATCTGATTATGCGTGAAGATGATGTACTTGGTGTTATTGGTGAAGGTGACTGTGGTTGTGGCTGCGGTTGCAGCGCCTAAGACCCCCGGGATCGGACACCACCTTAAAAAAATAATTGTTACAGGAGGATAGAGACAATGGCAGCAAAAGAGATTAAATTTGATCAGGACGCCAGAAATGCGATTCTGGCCGGCCTGAATGTTCTGGCGGATGCGGTAAAAGTAACTCTGGGGCCCAAGGGTCGCAACGTTATCATCGATAAATCCTTTGGCTCACCCACCATTACCAAGGATGGGGTAACCGTTGCCAAGGAAGTTGAACTGGAAGATAAATTCGAAAATATGGGCGCCCAGCTGGTCAAGGAAGTGGCCAGCAAAACCAGCGACGTGGCTGGTGACGGTACGACGACGGCGACGGTACTGGCTCAGGCCATCTATCGTGAAGGCTCCAAGATGGTGGCTGCCGGTGCCAACCCCATGGAATTGAAACGGGGTATTGATCTGTCGGTTGAAAAAATTGTTGCCGCTCTCAAAGAGATGAGCAACCCGACCCAGACCCACAAAGAGATTGCCCAGGTGGGGATCATTTCTGCCAATGGTGATGAAACCATCGGCAACATCATTGCCGAGGCGATGGACAAGGTTGGCAAGGAAGGGGTTATCACCGTTGAAGAAGCCAAGGGAATGGAAACCTCTCTTGATATCGTCGAGGGGATGCAGTTTGACCGCGGCTACCTTTCTCCCTATTTTGTGACCGATCCGGAACGGATGGAAGCTATCCTTGATGACCCCTATATCCTGATCCACGATAAAAAAATCAGCAGCATGAAAGACCTGCTGCCGATTCTTGAGCAGATTGCTAAAGCCGGCCGTCCCTTCCTGTTGATTGCTGAAGATATTGACGGCGAAGCCCTGGCAACCCTGGTGGTTAACAAACTGCGGGGTACCTTGAACTGTGTAGCAGTGAAAGCCCCTGGTTTTGGCGATCGTCGTAAAGCCATGTTGCAGGATCTGGCAGTGCTGACCGGTGGCCAGGTGATTTCCGAGGAAGTTGGCCTGAAACTGGAAAATGCCTCCCTGAGTGATCTCGGACAGGCAAAACGGATCAGCATCGACAAAGATAACACTACCATCGTTGATGGCGCCGGCACCCAGGAAGATATCCAGTCACGGGTGAAGCAGATTCGGGTTCAGATTGAAGAAACCACCTCTGACTACGACCGGGAAAAACTCCAGGAACGCCTGGCTAAACTGATCGGCGGTGTTGCGGTGATCAATGTGGGCGCCGCAACCGAGACCGAAATGAAGGAAAAGAAAGCTCGTGTTGAGGATGCTCTCAATGCTACCCGGGCTGCGGTTGAGGAAGGGATTGTGCCTGGCGGTGGTGTGGCCCTGCTGCGGACCATCAGCGCGGTGGATGACCTGCAGGATTTGACCCACGATGAGAAGATGGGTGTCAACATTATCCGCCGCTCCCTGGAAGAGCCGGTGCGCCAGATTGTCAATAATGCCGGCCAGGAAGGTTCAGTTATCGTTGAGCATCTCAAGAAGGAAAGCGGTGCTTTCGGTTACGATGCGGCCAAAGATCGCTATATCGATATGTATGAAGCCGGGATCATCGATCCCACCAAGGTTACCCGGACGGCCCTGCAGAATGCGGCCAGTATTTCCGGTCTGATGCTGACCACCGAGTGCATGGTGGCTGAGAAGCCCGAGAAGGAAGGTCATGGTGGTGGCATGCCGGGTGGTATGCCGGGCGGCATGGGCGGCATGGGCGGCATGATGTAAAGGCTTTCCCACCGTAGTTTTGGTGTCAAAAAAACAAAAAGCTCCCCGACCCTGGTGGTCGGGGAGCTTTTTTTGTTTGCTGGCCGGTGGCCTTATTCATGTTTGAGTACGGGTTCGCCCATCTCCTGAAAGGAAAAGTTGAGAAAGATGTGGCTGCCGATATAGTCAAGTACCCGCATATCATTTTTCTCGCTGAGATCCTGGGCAACCAGTTCGTAATAGTTGCCGTATTTCTGCTGGCAGGAGTTGATGGGCACTTCGTACATGATAAATTTACGGATATTCTTGCTTTCCAGTTTGGTGATAAAATCGTTATCGGTCAAGACGTCATAGGTAGTGAGAATAAGAATCGGGCCGGTACCGGTAAACAGAATTGCCGCCTTCATGGTATTGCCTCCTTGTTCTGGTTGTCCCAACGAAAAATGGCCGGGATGTCGAGGTTTATCTGTCTACAACCATAGCAGGGAATTATAATTTGTCAAGGGCCCTTCTGTGGCACAATGGATGGTGACTGGTCATGCTTTTACGGTGCTGGTTTGCGTGAAAAGTGGAAATGCGATTGACGGATGGCCGCCCGCACTGGTAATGTCTGCGGTGAAAGCAACCTCTTAGTATAAGGAGTAGCCGATGGAGGAAACAATAGATCGTTCAGAGATGATCTCCATTGATCGTCAGGGACGGTGGTGGTATCAGGGAAACCAGATTATTCATCAGGATGTCTTGGCCTATTTTAAAAAGTCACTGCAGAGAGACCCTCAGACCGGAGACTATGCTATCCATGCCCAAGGTAAAACCGCCCCGGTCGAGGTTGCCCTGTGTCCTTTTTTTATTCATGATATTGAGCTTGTCCGGGATCCCGACGACAGACCGAAAGAGGTGATCCTGCTGCTTGATGATCAGAGTCGGGAAACACTAGATCCCCGAAAGCTGACCATGGATAAGGAGGGGGTGCTGCAGGCACTGGTAAAAGAAGGCAGATTTTGTGCCCGCTGCCAGCCGACAGCCCACTTTCGGCTGGCGGAACTGCTGGAAGAAGATGCTGAGGGTATCTTCCATCTGTATCTTGGTGGAGAAAACTTTCGGATCGGTGTTAGCCCCTAGTTGTCAATGGTTCCCGATAGCCCAAAGATGCTAGAACTGATGGTGGGGGAGGTCACTCTTCAGGGGTCACCCAGACAATGTGATTTTTGCTGACGACGAACGTTTGTCCCCCGCGGCCCTGTTGCATAGCGTTGAAGACGACAATAAAAGGGCTGGTTCCTTTGGTGAACAACTCGCTCAGCCGGTTGATGCCTCCTTCAGCCAGCAGGTTAACCTCGCCGAGGATCATCGAACCGTCGGTCAACCGTATTTTTACTTTGACGCTTTTAGTGGGGGTCATTTTTACTTCATTCATGCCGATTGGCTTCCTTTATGTTCCAGGCTGGAGCCGGGGTGAGTGGTGGCAGTTGTTCTTCTACTTCTATCGGCAGAAAGCAATTGTAATTGAGCTTAAAAGTAAGTTTTTCAAAAAGTTCCTACGCCAGGGGAGAAGCGATGGACGACAACCGACGACAGTTTTTGCGAACCGACTTTCGGCAGGGTTTCCCCGCTTTTTGCGGCATTGATGTGGTGCAGGTGGAGGCGGGTCTTTTTGTTACCTGTCTTCCGGTGCAGCCGCACCATTGTCAGCAGGACGGCTTGGTGCATGCCGGGGTGATGGCCACCATGGCAGACCATACTGCTGGATATGCAACCTATACCCTCGTTGACAGTGGTGCCCGGGTGCTGACCATCGAGTTTAAGATCAACTACCTCAAACCGGCTGCCGGTGATCTGATTACCTGTAGCAGCCGGGTGATCAGCCGTGGAAAGAAAATCATGGTGGCCGAATCTGATCTTCATGCTGCCGGCGATGGGCGGGAGAAAATCGTTGCCAAAGCCATGGTTACCCTGATGGTCCTGCCAGCCGCCCACTTTTCTTGCTAGATGCCCTGTTTTTTCGATGACCGCTGCCTCCGGCAGACAGCAGCTGGCAGAGGCAGCATGAAGACGGCTTGCACGAAGAAGTTTTTATGCCTCGCTGATGGTCATGCTGGTGATGTCGTCACCCTGGGTAATGGCGTCAACCACCTCCTGCCCGGAAATTACCTTGCCGAAGACGGTGTGGCGGCCATCAAGATGCGGCTGCGGGGAGTGGGTAATGAAAAACTGACTGCCGTTGGTGTTGGGACCGGCATTGGCCATGGAAATGACTTTGGCTTCGTGGGTCAGTGGGTTGCCGGTGAATTCATCGGCAAATGAATAGCCGGGACCACCCATGCCGGTGCCGGTGGGATCGCCACCCTGGATCATGAAATCATTGATGACCCGGTGAAAAGTGACGCCGTCATAATAGCCCTCCCGGGCCAGGAAAACAAAATTATTGACCGTTTTGGGAGCGTATTCCGGATAGAGGTCCAGGGTAATGACTCCTTTGATTGTTGCCAGGGTCGCCCGGTAGGTTTTAGTTGGTTCAATCTGCATTGCCGGCGGTGTGTCCCATTGCTTTTTTATCATCTGAAACTCCTTCACGCTAAGATCATGTTTTGCGGTAAAAAAAGGGATCGGAAATAGTCGTGCCCCTTTTGTTGATGATTCCCATGGGCTGACTCAGCGGCCGCATGGTGATTTTCAGGCGGCTATTGCCTGGCTTCACTCTTTGCGCTGCAGCTGCGTCAGCTTATGCCAGATATCCTCAACCTGTTGTTTAGTCTCAGCTACATCCTTGGTATTGTCAACAACAAAATTGGCAAATTGCAGTTTTTCATCAATCGGCAGTTGGGCTTTGAGAATCGTTGCCGCTGCCTCTTCGGTGATGCCATCCCGCAGGGCCAGCCGTTCAATCTGGGTTGCCGCCGGTACATGGACGACAATCAGCTGGTCAAAGAGATATTGCAGATTCAGCTCCACCAGTAAGGGGATGGCCACTTGGATGATGGCGTTGGGATCTTTGGCGGCAATGGCATCAGCCTGCTTGAAAAACTCTTCATAGATGGGCGGGTGGGTGAAGCCTTCCAGCTTTTTTCGCTTTTCCATATCGCCAAAGACGATATCGGAAAGTTTTTTGCGATCAAGAGCGCCGTGCTCATCCAGTACCTGGGAGCCGAAATAGTCAACAATTTTAGCCAGTCCCGGGGTGCCCGGCTCAACCACCTGGCGGGCGATAAGATCAAAATCGATCAGTGGTGCGCCGAATTCCTCCAGCATCTTTGAAACGGTACTCTTGCCGCTGGCGATCCCTCCGGTTACCCCCACCAGCAGCCGTTGGTCCTGGCCGCGTACTTTGGCCATCATCTCATCCAGCTTTTTATAGGTAACCGGAAATTCGACCGACAGGTCGCCTTCGGCGCCGGCAAAACTGATGGGATAGCGGACTCCGCGCCGGTAGAGGGCTTCCATGCCTGACAAGGCTTTGGTCATCAGGGCTGCCGGGACGGCCATCACCAGTTCATCATCCTGAGCATGACCGTACCGCCGTTCACCATAGCAGGGGATACCCAGCGATGGTTTGCCGCTCTGGTAACAGCGGACGATGGCATCGGAACAGGACGATTCTCCGACGCAGCCAAATTGCATTGCCTCGTAGTTGCTGAACTGCAGAGCGTTGATCAGGAGCATAATCTGGGCCGGGTTGGCGTAAATGAGGACAATATCCGGTTCGAAAGGGTTGTAGACCAGGGGAGCCATGGCCAGGGCTTCATAGCGGCCCACCGGCAGCCGGGGAATTGCCTGCTCAAACTTTCTGCCATCTTCCTTGGTGGCTACCCAGACAATGTTGCGGAAGGTTCCATCCTGATGGGTTGCAGGAACCTCCTGCAATCCAATGATGGAGGAGCAGGAGGGGAAAAGGAAGTCATCCAGGTCGGCACCCACGGTCCAGTCAAAATTGCGGGCTAAGTTGATCATCTGGCACATGGTCATTTTGTTTTGCGGCCGTCGGAGAAAGGAAATTTTGTCCAGATCTTCCTTTTTCTCCAGCATTTTAAAAGCCACGGGAAATGACTTCAAACGCATCAGGCGTTCGATCCGCTGAATTATCTTTCCCCAGTCACGTGTTGTTTCCATGGTAGCATCTCCTGCATGAAACGAGGTAATTGATCGAAAAAGCACTGTTGTTCAGTTGAACCATTGTCGTTAATGCTGTCTGGCCTGACAAAGCGTGTTTCCGGTAACTTCAATGGTTTTTCATCAGCTGCCTCACTGACGGGATTTTTTACATCCTGTTAGGGAGCTGTTTAACGAAAAGCGACCGGTTTGTATCTACCCGCTTTCAGAGCCGCCACCAGTTCTGTTTCGTTGTTGATCGGCTGGTCAAAACGGGTCGCGTAAACGCCAACAGTGGTTTCATCGTGGGCATCACTGCCGCCGGTGGCCGGCAGGTTCAGGCGTTCGGCAACTTCGGCGGCTAAGCCGTTTTCCTTATCAGTCACTTTGCCGTTTCGTGCTTCGATGGCATCAACAAAGCGGAACATCTCCCGGCCAATCGCCTGGTCGGTGGTGAGTCCCACATCGCCCGCACCGAAGGTCAGAAAGCCCCGAAAGGGATGGGCGGCGGCAAGAAAGCCTCCGGCTGCAGCCACCCGCCGTTTCAGTTCTTCAAGCTTGATGACCCCCTGGATATCCTCATCAAAGCCAAACACCAGCATGTCGCCCTGGTTGGTAACGATTTCATTGCCCCGCAGAATAACAAAATCATACTGTTGCCGCAACGTCTCAATCTGTTCAGCGGTCCATACATGGTTATGGTCCGTCAGGCAGATGCCATCAAGGCCGATGCGCATCGCTTCCTCAATCATGGTTTCTGCGGAGGCCGATGCGCAGGGGGATGCCGGCGACGTGTGAACATGGAGATCAATGATAAAAGGTCCAGCTTGCTTGTCTTGCCGCATTCTGGCGGCGGTTGTCGTTCTGCTTGATTCAGGCTTTTGGTTTGCCGGCGCCGTGAAAGGTGGTATTGGCGTTGCTGACCCTGGTTGTGGGCTGCTGTCGGCTGCAATTGATGGCGCCGCCGGTTTGTGCGTTGCTGTTGCCAGTAAAGATCGGCTATTGTTCCCGCCATCCTTCTGCTGGTTAATGATTTTCACCGCTTCCCGGGCAGCATGGGCACATTCGATCAGGAGATTGGCGTAGTGGCGGCAGGATTTGCGACCGATGGTTTTGTGGATGGTATCCTCAATGCCGGCGGCCAGGCAGAAGCCGGCGGCTTCCCCAAGAAAGTCCAGGGCACGCGGGCATTCGGGTGTCGTCCAGCGCAGCCAGCGGCCGACGATGGAGGTGCAGACCAGGTTGTCAATGGTAACCGTAAGATCAATTTCAAGACTGTAGATTGAATCATCCAATACAGCATGTACCAGGATTGTTTCATCATCCCGGCGAGCCACACTGACCAGTTTGTTGCGCATGAATTCCCGCATGGTAGTATTCTCAAGCCTCATAAAGGGTTAACTGTTGCCGGCCACGTGACTGCAGCATCCAACTGGTACTCACCAACCATCTTGGTTGGCCATGGAACGTTGTTTGCGGCAGCAGGATGTCGATTTACCGGGGGGCGCCAGTCGTTTTTTCAGCCGCCGCCTCAAGTTCCCGTACCAGTGGCCCTCCTTTGGCAAACGCGGCGCAGCGATCGTAGAGTCGGATGCTGTTTTGGACCATATCGGAATAGAATCTCACTTTCCCCGGCTCGTCATCCGGTGCTTTTAACAGCACTTTCCTGGTCAGTGAGAGGATAATGCCGTGGCAGCACTCCTCGACCATGTAGACCACCTGCTCAAGGTTGTCATCACTGCCGATGAGGCCTTTAATGATCTTCAGCATACCGGCACCGACGCGGGTTCCAACAACGTGCTGGAGCCGTGCCTGAAGGTTGTCAACCGGTTCAAAATACGTGTGATGAAAAAAACCATCGATGGCCGAGATTTCTAAATCGGGCATTTTTACCCTGATCCGGATCTCGGCGTTGGTGACGGTATCTGTCAGCCGGCAAACCGATTCCAGCATCTGGTCATTAATCTTTTCCACGCTGGTGTTGCGGTTCATGGAAAATATCAGGATATTGTTGGACATTGTCAGGGATCTCCTTTTTGTCAGATGCCAGTTTACGGAAACTGTTAAAGAGTAGCATGTCTGCTGAAGGGCTGTCAAGGAGTTCCGCCGTACCTGAATTGGTAAGTTGAGCATTTTGCTGGCAATTTGTCGTTGACAAATTGTTGTTGAACGTCTATTTTGCCAGTTTGCTGTAAGCGGTGCTCTTGATGATCATTGTTCAAGGCAGTTGCCGGAGTTCGCGGGGCATCCAGGTTCTGTCAACCAAGGTGAGGGATGGCACCAGGCGTCTGTCGAGCGACGTTTTCCGTTGCACTAGAGAATGTGCCCACCTGCAGATTGAAGTCGGTGGCAGCTCGTACCATCAATTGCACAATGGTGGCCACCCTTGTTAAAGGATGTTCGGCACCGGATGGTTTTCTGCCATTGTCGATCAGCATGTGGAGGCTAGGTTTCAATAACCAGGCGGTTAAGAAGACCGGGACCGCAGATTAGCCAACCGAACATGGTTGTTTTCCGGTTGGCAACGATGTCGCCCGGCGGGTTTTGTCGGCGGTAAGTGGAGAAGAGGTAATGCCCAAAGTTGAGATTAATCAGGAGCGTTGTAAAGGTTGCGGTCTTTGTCTTGCCGCCTGTCCGGAAGACATTCTGCGGGTGGGGGAAGAGGTCAACCTGAGCGGCTATTATTACGCCGTGGTACTCAATCCGGAAGGCTGCAGCGGCTGTGCCCTGTGCGCAGAAATGTGTCCGGATCTGGCCATTACGGTGTGGAGGTAGGCAAGATGCCAGCATTGAAGAAGGTTTTTCTCAAAGGCAATGAGGCCATCGCCCTAGCAGCGATCAACGCCGGCTGTCATTACTATTTTGGTTATCCCAT
Organism: Candidatus Anaeroferrophillus wilburensis; assembly: GCA_016934315.1. Classification (NCBI taxonomy): domain Bacteria; class Deltaproteobacteria; order Candidatus Anaeroferrophillales; family Candidatus Anaeroferrophillacea; genus Candidatus Anaeroferrophillus; species Candidatus Anaeroferrophillus wilburensis. Next base: position 42,393 of record JAFGSY010000044.1, read on the forward strand.
CACGCCGCAGAATGAAATTCCTGAATACATGGCCAAACATCTGCCCGAGGTGGGGGGGGAATTTCTCCAGGCGGAAAGTGAAATTGCCTCAATTAATATGATGCTTGGAGCGGCCGCCACCGGCGTCCGGGTGATGACCTCTTCCAGCGGTCCAGGAATTTCCCTGATGCAGGAAGGCTTCTCCTATTTTGCCGGTAATGAACTGCCGGCCCTAGTGGTCAATATGAGCCGCCAAGGTCCCGGTCTTGGGGGCATCAATGCGACCCAGGGGGATTACTTCCAGGCGGTTAAGGGGGGCGGCCATGGGGATTACCATCTCATCGTCCTGGTGCCGCACACTGGCCAGGAGTTGTATGACCTGACCATCAAGGGGTTTGAACTGGCGGAAAAGTATCGTTGTCTGACCCTGCTGCTGGGGGATGCGATTCTCGGCCAGATCAAGGAACCCATCGATCCCTGGAAGCCGGAACAGGTTGGTGGCGATCCTGACCGTGACTGGCTGATTACCGGTGCCAAAGGACGGCCGCCCCGGCTGATCAAATCCCTGTACCTTGCTGATGGGGAGATGGAAAAACATAACTGGCGGCTGCAGAAAAAATACCAGCGGATGGCGGCTGAGGATGTGATGGTGGAAACCAGGGATACGGATGATGCCAAACTGGTGGTGGTTGCCTTTGGCAGCATGGCCAGGATTGCCAAAACAGCCATTGTCCGGGCTCGGGAACAGGGGATGCAGGTGGGACTGATTCGGCCTATCACTGTTTTTCCCTTTCCTGGTGAGATCATCAGCATGATTTCTGAATCTGTTCCACGATTTCTTGTCTGTGAAATGAATACCGGTCAGATGGTAGAGGATGTTCGTTTGTCAGTAAGCCGCAATGCGACCGTTGATTTTTATGGCCGGCCGGGGGGTTCTGTGCCGACCCCGGAAGAAATTTTTGACCGCATCAAAGAGGCCTATGACGCGTGCCGGCAGTAGCATCCCGTATGGTACACTGGTAATTATCTGCCGTTACTGTAAACCGTTTCCTTATGGGGAGTTTTCATGAAACAAGTTGTTAAAAGGCCGGCATCACTGACGGATAAAGCTTTCCATTTCTGCCCCGGATGTCATCACGGGATTGTCCACCGTTTGGTTGCCGAAGCGCTGGATCATTTTAATGTCCGTGAATCAACCATCGGTGTTGCATCGGTGGGCTGTTCCGTCTTTCTCTACGACTATTTTGCCATTGATGTTATTGAGGCCCCCCATGGGCGGGCTTCGGCGGTGGCCACCGGCACCAAGCGGGTTCTAGATGACCGGGTGGTGTTTACCTACCAGGGAGATGGCGATCTGGCGGCCATCGGTACGGCGGAGATTATCCACGCAGCCAACCGGGGCGAAAATATCACCGTGATTTTTGTCAATAACTCCATCTACGGAATGACCGGTGGCCAAATGGCCCCTACCACGCTGCTGGGCCAGCGGAGTACGACCTCTCCCTACGGCCGGGATTATCATCGTGACGGTTATCCGATCAAAATGACCGAGATGCTGGCGGCCCTTGAAGGTCCATCGCTGGTGGCGAGGGTGGCGGTGGATAAACCGGCCAATGTCAAGAAAGCCCGCAAGATTATCCGCCAGGCATTTCAAATGCAGGTTGACAATAAAGGTTTTTCCTTTGTTGAGGTGCTGTCTGCCTGTCCGACCAATTGGGGCTTGAGTCCCCAGGAGGCGACCAAGCGGGTCAGTGATGAAATGATTCCCTATTTCCCGTTGGGGATTTTCAAACAGAAAGATGTAGTTGATGTGCTGTGATTTCCCGGTGCAGGTAGACGAGCCGGTGGAGAGAAGGAGTGATGAATGTATAGCGATGTAATCATGGCTGGTTTTGGCGGCCAGGGGATTATGCTGATCGGCAATCTGCTGGCCTATGCGGCTATCCATGAGGAAAAAAATGTCACCTTTCTGCCGTCATACGGGGTGGAAATGCGGGGTGGTACGGCCAACTGTTCAGTGGTTATCTCTGATCGTGAGATCGGCTCGCCGGTGGTTGGCCTGCCGAGTTCGTTGATCATCATGAACCGGCCGTCACTGGTCAAGTTTGAAGCGTGGATGAAGCCGGGGGGAGTGTTGATTCTCAACTCATCTCTGGTCCCTGCGGAGGAGGGCAGCCGTGACGATATCGAGATGATTGCGCTGCCCCTCATCCAGATAGCGCAGGAAGAGGTTGGCAACTCCAAACTGGCCAATATGGTTGCCCTGGGGGCATATGTGGAGAAAACCGGGGTGGTTGCTGTTGCTGCGGTCCTTGCCGCCTTGGAGGATGCCCTGAACCCTAAATACCATAGCATGATACCGGTGAATCAGCGAGCCATTGAGCAGGGTGCTGCTCTGGTACGCTGATCTTACCTCTTTCTACCGCATCTTTTCAGACTATGCAGGGAGTGGATGATGACTTGTGAGACGAAGCCCGTTGAAGCTGTTAAAGTAGGAGAGGCGATCAAGAAAATCAGGGAAAATCAGGGGGTTTCCCTGCAGGAACTGGCCCAGCGGACCGGTTATTCAACCGCTGTTCTCTCGCAGATTGAGAACCATCTGGTTTCCCCCTCCCTGGGAACCATGGTCCGTCTGGCAAAGGCTTTGCATGTCCCCCTGGGCGGCTTTTTCAACCGGGAGGATACGGAACCTTTTACCATTATCCGTCAGCATGAGCGGCAGACGGTTTCCCGTTTTGCTTCAAAAGAGGGGGTACGCTACGGTTATACCTATGAATCCCTGGGGGCTGGCAAGAAAGACCGGAAGATGGAGCCTTTTGTGGTGACCCTTGAACCGGCAACCATTAAGTCTGATACCTGTTCCACCCATGATGGGGAGGAGTTTATCTATGTCCTCGAGGGTAAGATCGATGTGACCATCCTGGAGCATACTGATCTGCTGGAGGCCGGTGACAGTATCTACTATGAATCGAGCATTCCCCATCTGGTCCGCTGCCATGGTGACCAGTCGGCGAAAATTCTGGCAGTAGTCCACCCCTGACGAGGGCCGCTGCTTTCAGCTACCCTGATAGCATAGCTATCTCATGAGATTCCGCCATGGGGTCCAGGGACTTTTTTGCTTTTGTCTGCAACTGCAGGCGCCACCGCCGTATAAGGTCGTGAGGAATGATGGTTCTCCTTTACGCTCTTCCTCCTGTTTTGTAACCGCCGCATCAAATGACTAGGACTGCCCAGGGTGGTCTGGGTCCGTCTGCCACCCATGCCGGCCAGCCGTTCCCGGCCGATAGTGCCGTAGCTTTCCCATATCACTATAAGTTTCCCCATGGCAAAATTGCTTGGCCGTAGGTGCTGGAGCTTTGCTATCCCGGTACTTGTTCCCATGGAGGTGATGGCCAACCAGCGCCATGGTCGTGGCCGCCGGCGATGGTGATAATCGTCAAAAAACTGACCTGCTATGGTGGTGTTTTTGACTTTCTTTTTCTCAAGAATTATGGGGAATGGGCGAATATTAAAGGGTTAGAGAATTCATAACTACGGTATGCGTTTTGCAATATGATTTTTCAGAAGGGAGAGAGAATGGATTTTTCAACCATCATTGGCGTTATTTCCGCCTTTTTTCTGGTTTTTCTGGCGATTGCCGGTGGCAGCGGTTTTGCTGTGTTCTGGAACTATCCCTCATCGTTGATTGTTCTGGGTGGAACATTGGGGGCTACCTTTATCAACTATCCTTTGACGGAAGTTATTGGCATTCTCAAGGTAGTGAAAAATGCTTTTTTTGAAAAATCCTTCCCGGTGTGGGAAACTATCGATGAATTGGTGGAATTATCCCGTAAGTCGCGTAAAAGCGGCATCCTGGCTTTGGAAGATGCCAGCCAGGTGGCCAGCGATCTGTTCCTGCGAAAGGGTCTGACCCTGTTGGTTGATGGCCTGGATTCAGCGGCAATTGAAGATATTATGATCATTGATATGGACTCCACCAGGGAGCGTCACCAGTTGGGTGCTGAGGTGTTGACCAGTATGGGTAATATGGCGCCGGCCATGGGGTTGATCGGCACCCTTATCGGACTGGTGCAGATGCTGCAGACCATGGATGAGCCTGCCGGTATTGGCCCGGCAATGGCCGTTGCTTTGCTCACCACTTTTTATGGGGCCATCCTGGCAAATTTTATTTTCCTGCCCCTGGCCGGCAAGTTAAAGCGGAAGAGCCAGCAGGAAATCTTTGTCAAAGGGTTGGTTCTTGAAGGGGTCCTATCCATTGCCCGGGGAGAAAATCCTCGGATCATGCAGCATAAGCTGGAAGCTTTTCTGCCCCCAGCGATCCGTCGGGAGGGATAAATGGCCGCTCAGCTCGACAGCGCTAAAAACAGATATCGCTCATTGATGTCGACCGGTGGTCAGGACAGTTTTGCTGTTTTAATGGCAGCGTTGAGTATGATTTTATTGGCTTTCTTTATTCTGCTCTATTCCATTGCAGTTATTGACGATCAGCGGCGGTTGGCGGCGCTCGATTCCCTGCTCGGCAGTTTTGGTTTTATGCCGGGCGGCTTCAGTGTTTCCGAAAATCAGCGCGATCGTCTTTTGCAGCTACCATCGCTGGTCAGCGACAATGCCAACGCGCTGGATACGGCCCTGCGGGATTTTCTCGTCCAGCGGGGCATTGCCGATGGGGTCACCGTCCGCCAGCTGAAGGATGGGGTTGCCGTTGACTTGGAGAATACGCTGCTTTTTTCTTCAGGCTCCTATGACCTGTCCGCGGATGGTGAGCAGGTGCTGCTCAAGCTTGCCAATCTGCTGCGTCCAGTAGAGGAACTGCAGCTGAGCATTAAAGGGTATTGTGATGCGGTGCCGGTAAAAGCCGGAAATCCTGTGCCATCCAATATATCGCTGGCAGCCCTGAGGGCGGCCACCGTTTTTCGCCAGTTGGTTCATCATGGCGGCCTTGATCCTGACAGGATGCAGGTCCAAGGATTTGGTTCAACCGGAAGTACCGCCGGGGAAGGATCAGCAACGCAGCGGCGGGTTGAAATCGTGATTAGGGGAGGAGCGATTGCCGCCGATCAGCGTCGGCAGCAGAGGACGTATCGCTTTAAAGGTTTTTCCCTTCCCATTACCGGAAAATAACGAATGATTGATCCGGCAAGGGTGGATCAGGTGAAGGTGGCGCATGGCAAGTCGGAAGCGTAGGGGGCAGTATCAGATGTCGGGCAGGAATAATGCCTGGATGGTGACCCTGTCAGACCTGCTGGTACTGATGCTTACCTTTTTTGTCCTGTTGATTTCCATGTCTTCGATGGATAAAAAAACTTTCAAGAAGATGTTTGGGGTGCTGCCCGCTTCGCTCGGGGTTCTCCATCTTGGGGGGGGGACGCCATCAGTGGACAGGAAGGAGACGTTGATTGTGCCGTCGACCCTCAGTCCCCGGGCCATTACTGATCTGGCGGCCCTGCGTAAACTGTCTCCCGCCTTATCCCGGCTGTTGGATGACCTGGAGACTCAGGCGCCACCGGACAGTCTGGTAGTGAAGGCAGTGAATGATGACTTGGAACTCGAAGTTGCCGCGGATTTTCTTTTTGGCACCCTTGATGCGACCCTGAAAAAAGCTGGCCGGCCGTTTTTAGCGTTGCTGGCAGCATTCATTGCCGATCAGTCTGATCCCCTGCTCATTGAGGTGTACACCGATAACTTTCCCCTGCATACGGCAGCCTTTCCTGATAACTGGGTATTGGCTGCGGTTCGCGGTCATGTCATCGCCAGCCAACTGAGGCAGCAAGGTATTAAAGAGGATCGCATGTCTTTGGCGGCTTTTGGCCCTGACCGGCCACTGGTGGCCAATGATACCCCGGAACACCGGTCCCGTAACCGGCGGATTGTTATGAAGTTGTCCGGTTGGGTTAGCCGACTGAATCCACCGGCCGAAAATAGTGACAGCTAACCCCTGTGTTGCTGACGCCTTAAGAGTAAGAAGAATACTGCCACTGGTATGGTGAGCAGAAAGCGTTGACGAGGAGATCTCTCATGGCAAAAAAAGAAACCAGTGAAGAAAATTCTGAAGTTACGGAACAGGATGGGGGAAAGAAGCCCAAAAAACTGTTTCTGATCATCATTATCATTATTGCCCTGCTGGTGGTGGGTGGCGGTGGTTTTGCAATCTATTACTTTTTTCTGGCGCCGAAACCGCCGACCGCTGAAGAGCTGGCCCAGATGGAAGCAGCCAAAAGGCCAAAACCGGAGATTCTGCCGGTGTTTTCCCTGAAGCCGTTTGTGGTGAATCTGGCAGGTGGCTCCGGCCGCCGATATCTGAAAGTGAGTATGAAACTGGAATTGAGTTCGGAAGACCTGCTGGCGGAAATTGATAAACGACAGCCGCAGATACGCGACGTGATTCTGACGCTCTTGAGTTCTAAGACGTCTGATGAGGTGAACTCCATGGAGGGCAAATTCATTCTCCGGGAGGAGATTGTCAAACGTGTCAATACGTTTCTCATCACCGGCAAGATAACCAAAATTTATCTGGAAGAGTTTGTTGTCCAGTAGCGGATCAACGGTGCGCAAACCATGAGTCAAGTACTGACCCAACAAGAAATTGACGCCCTGCTCCAAGGCGTGAGTGACGGTGATATTGAAACGGAGGCCGGGTTTGAACCCGTGGCCGAGGAAGATGTCAGCCGGTATGATCTCACCAGCCAGGAGCGGATTATCCGGGGGAAAATGCCCACCCTGGAGATTATCAATCAGCGCTTTTCGCGCAATTTCAGGGCGGCGCTTTCCGGCCTGCTTCATCGGGTCATCGACGTGACCCCTCTGGTTACCGACATGATGAAATTCGGTGAATTCCTGAAAACCATTCCCGTGCCGGCCAGTATCCACCTCTTTAAGATGGATCCTTTAAGGGGGCTGGCCTTGATGGTGGTTGAAAGCAAGCTGGTATTTTCCCTCATTGATATGTTCTTTGGCGGCAGCGGCCGGGATACGGTTAAAGTTGAGGGCCGGGATTTCACCTCTATCGAGGAACGGGTGATTAAGAAAGTGGTGGAAGCGGCATTGCATTGTATGGAGGAAGCCTGGAATCCAATCCACGATCTGCAGTTTTCCTTTGTCCGTTCGGAAATCAATCCCCAGTTTGTCAGTATTGTGCCGCCCAGCGATGTGGTCATTCTTTCCACCTATACTCTGGAGATGGAGGAGTTTTCCGGGGCGATTACTGTTTGTCTGCCCTACTCCTTAGTGGAACCGATGCGCAACAAGCTGTATGCGGGATTTCAAAGTGAGCGGCTTGAAGTTGATGTGACTTGGCTGGAGCGGTTGATCAGCCGGTTGATGGAGGTTGATGTGGAGCTGTCTGCCACCCTTGGGACGACCTCCGTAACGCCCCGGCAATTATTGGGTCTTGAGGTTGGCGATATCATAACCCTGCAGCAGGATTCAACGGAACTTCCCCTGCTGAAGATTGAACAACTGAAGAAGTTCAGGGGGGTGGCAGGTTTTTCCAAAGGTTCCAAAGCGGTCAAAATCAGCAGGAAAATTACCGGGATTGAGGGAGGCAAGTAATGGTCGATGACCTGTTTGAACAAGTGAATCAAGAGTTGGAAGAGGGTGAGGCGACCGGCGAGGCAGCGGAGAAAAGTGCCGCTGAAATGGTTGAGGAGATTTCCTGGGATGATGTTGCCGCTGATTTGGATCAGCAGCGGCAGATGATCAAGGACGAAGCCAAAGGTGGTGCCGCCGGTAAGCGGGCGGTAGCCGATGAGGGCCGCAAGGAGAATGGCATGCTGCCGTCCCTGGATGCCGAACAGCGAAGGGCGCTGCCCCCCAATATTAACTTTATCCTGGATATCCCGCTGCAACTTTCGGTGGAACTGGGGCGTACCAGAATGATTATTAATGACCTGCTGCAGCTGGGGCAGGGATCGGTGGTTGAACTGGAAAAACTTGCTGGAGAACCCCTGGACGTGCTGGTGAACAATAAACTGGTGGCCCGGGGGGAAGTTGTGGTGGTCAATGAAAAATTTGGTATCCGGCTGACCGATATTATCAGTCCCATCGAAAGGATAGAACAGCTCAAATGATCAGAATCTGCCGCCTGTTTGCCCTGCTTATGCTTTTGGGTAGTTGGTTTTTCTGCCTGGCTGTTCCGGTGATTGACGCTTCTTCAAGTGGTCATCCCCTGATGACGACCAATGATGAGCAGATATTCTTCACAGTGCCGGTCAACCCCGGGGGAGGGGAGGTGGAGGCCCGTTTTATTGATGCCGGCACCCAGGTATGGCTGCCGCTTCCCCACGGTCTGCTGATCAACCCCGAACCGATCTACACCCGTTGTAATGATGAATGGCTCAGTGGTTACGGGCTCCAGCAGCGCGATGGCAGCTGGTACTGGCAATTTGATAAAAGGGATGCCGCTCTCTCCCTCACCAGATATCTGGCAGTTCATCGCGATGCCGGCCAGCTTATCGTCACCCTCTTTAAACCGTACCGGCCGCTGGCAGTTGAAAGTCAGCCAGCATCATCCGGGGCAGGGTTGCCCTCTCAGGCGCCGTCGGTCAACCAGGAAAAACTGGCAAAAATCAATACCCTGCTGGCCGGTGCTGTGCTGCCTTCAGTAGCCAAGGAAGATGTTGTTGAGGTCTCATCTCCCAACCTGCTTTCTTCAGGACTGAGAATCTTCGGGGTTCTGGCGGTGTTGGTTGCCCTTATTCTGTTCAGTTACAGGCCGATTAAAAGGCTGCTCCGCAAGACCGGCGGCACTGCTGATGAACGCTTGGTTACCGTGCTGCAAACGGTTCCCATCGGCATGAAACGTCAGGTCATGTTCCTCGATATTGCCGGTGAGGTGCTGGTGGTGGGTATCTCCGGTGACACCCTTTCCATGCTTACCAAGATTGATGACCCGGAAAAGGTCGAGGCCTTGCGCCTGCTGCAGACCAAGCCCGGGAAGCAGCCGTCGTTTATGGCGGTTATTCGCTCCCTCGGGACCGGCACGATGACCGTCCCAAAAGCCATGAATGATGAGTTCGTGTCCGGCCATGCCGGCTATGCCGAGGCGGTTGAACCGGATTGCTACCGGCAGGTGGTGGACCAGATCAAGGACCGGCTGCACGGGTTGAACCAGATTTAAGGTGGGCAGTGGTCAGTCGCCTGCCGGCCGACATGGTATAACGGGAAAAAAGGATAGGTCGTGATTTCAGGAAGAGGAACGTGTCTGATTTTTGTTGTCGCCCTGATCCTTTGTTGGATTATGGCTCCGGCAGCGGCCGCCGAGGAGATGGTGATGCCGGCACTTCAGGTCGGTCTGAGTGGTTCGTCCGATCCCCAGCAGATTTCGGTAGCAATGCAGATTCTGCTGCTGCTGACCGTCTTGACCCTGGCACCGGCAATTTTGGTGCTGATGACCTCTTTCACCCGGCTGGTAGTGGTTTTTCATTTTCTCCGCCAGGCCCTGGGCACCCAGCAGATGCCCCCCAATCAGGTGCTGGTCGGGTTGAGCCTTTTTTTAACATTCTTTATCATGTTTCCCGTTTTTCAACAGATCAATGTTCAGGCGGTACAGCCCTATCTGGCCAAGGAAATTAACCAGCAGGATGCCTATGAAAAGGCGATGGCGCCGGTGCGGCAGTTCATGTTTCATGAAACCAGGGAGCAGGATCTGGCCATGTTTATCTCGATGGCCAAACTGGAGCAGCCCCGCAATGTCAGTGACATTCCAACCTATGTTATTATTCCGGCCTTTGTTATCAGCGAGTTGAAAACCGCTTTTCAGATTGGTTTTCTCATCTATATCCCGTTCCTTATCTTGGATATGGTGGTGGCCAGTGTGCTGTTGTCCATGGGGATGATGATGCTGCCGCCGATCATGATTTCACTGCCGTTCAAGCTGATTCTTTTTGTGCTGGCTGATGGCTGGCATATGATGGTCGGTTCTCTGATGAAAAGTTTTTAGCTCCCAATCCGGTCTCAGGAGAGAGCATGACTGCTGATTTTGTTGTCGGCTTTGCCAAACAGGCCCTGGAAACCACCCTGCTCATTTCGGCGCCCATGCTGGGTTTCGGTCTGGTGGTTGGCTTGCTGGTCAGTATTTTCCAGGCGGTTACCTCTATCCAGGAGATGACCCTGACCTTTATTCCAAAGATTCTGGCGGTTTTTTTAGCCATTATCATCTTTTTCCCCTGGATGCTGCGCTATCTGGTTGACTTTACCGTGCGTCTGCTAGCCAGCATTCCATCGATTGTCGGGTAGCGGCAGATGATCACCATCCCGGCCTTTTCCATTGCTGAGGTAGAGCTTTTTGTCCTGATTGTGTTTCGTGTTGCCGGGATGATTTTTATGGTGCCCATCTTTAATGACCAGGCAATTCCGGCACTATTAAAAACTGGTATCAGCCTGCTGCTGGCTATAGTGCTGTTTCCCTTTCTGCGCCAGACTTCATTCACACCCCTCTTCGCCGGTGGGCTGGTTATGGTTCTGCTGCAGATTATCCGTGAACTGGCTATCGGGGTTACCGTCGGTTTCCTGGCCGCCATGCTGCTGGCGGCGGTGCAGACTGCCGGCCAGTTGATGGGTTTCCAAATGGGTTTTTCGATTGTCAATGTCATTGATCCGGTTTCCAGCGTCCAGGTTTCCATTATTGCCCAGTTCCAGTATTTGATTGCGTTGCTGGTCTTTTTGTCGCTTGGGGCCCACCGTTGGTTTATCAAGGCGATGAATGACAGCTTTCAGCTTATTCCACTGGGCGGCTTTACCTTGTCGGATGAGCTGCTTGCGATGCTCATGACTTATGCCGCCAATATCTTTATCGTTGCTATCAAGCTGGGGGCGCCGTTGATGGTGGCCCTGTTGCTCTGTAACGTCATCCTCGGGGTGTTGGCCCGTACCGTTCCCCAGATGAATATTTTTATCGTTGGCTATCCCCTGCAGATCGGCTTGGGCCTGCTGGTGCTAGCTTTTTCAACCCCCTACATGCTGGCCATGTTCCGGGGGCTTTATGTGAACCTTTTTAATGATATTTTTCTGGTGCTGCAGGCATCAGGGAGCGGTTGAACGGGCTGCCTTGGTAGAATTTTTCTGGTGGTAATAATGGTTGGTGGCTGCAATGCAGCACCATGTACGTTCTTGCGAGGAGCAGCAATAGATGGCCCGTGATCCCAGCAAAACTGAAAAACCAACCCCGAAAAAAATTCGTGATGCCCGGAAGGAGGGGCAGGTGGCCCGTAGTATGGAAGTATCATCGGCGATGATTCTCCTGGCCAGCCTGATGTTTTTCTACTTCGGCGGCCAGTGGTTCATGACGACTTCCAGCCGGCTGCTGCAGAATATTTTCCAGAATTATCTGACTATGGACCTGGGGGCGGATGGTTTTTATCAGCTGGTGCTTTTTTCCCTGCAGCAGTTTCTCCTGCTGCTCGCGCCCCTGATGGCGGGTTTGGCAGTGGTGGGGGTGTTGGCCAACGTCTTGCAGGTTGGCTTTATGCTGAGCAGCAAACCCATTGCGCCCAAGTTTTCCAAAATAAATCCCGTAACCGGTTTTGGCAGGATTTTTTCCCTTCGTTCGCTGGTTGACCTGTTTAAATCGCTTTTCAAGATTATTGTCCTTGGTTATGTGGCCTTCACGGTGTATCGGGCCCATTTTCATGAGTTTTTCGGGCTATTGAACCAGCCGGTTGCCGAGATTTTGCGATTTTTGGCCGCCATTTCGTTCCAGATTCTCTGGCGGTGCGGGCTGGTTTTGACGATGCTGGCCATCTTTGATTATCTCTACCAGCGCTGGGAGTGGACCCAGGATTTGAAAATGACCAAGGATGAGGTGAAGGATGAATTCAAACAGATGGAGGGTGATCCTCAGCTGAAGGCCAGGATTCGCAGCCTGCAGATGGCAGCCGCTCGTCAACGGATGATGCAGGAAGTTCCCCGGGCTGACGTGGTGATTACCAATCCGGTCCATCTGGCGGTGGCGCTTTTGTATGACAAGAAGAAATCCGCTGCTCCGCTGGTGGTTGCCAAAGGTGCCGGGGTGATTGCGGAAAACATCAAGAAGGTTGCCCGGCAACACCAGGTGCCGATTATGGAAAACAAACCCCTGGCCAGGGTTCTTTTTAAAATGGTCAATATCAACGAAATGATTCCGGCCGATCTTTACCAGGCGGTGGCCGAAATTCTGGCGCATGTCTACCGCTTAAAGGGTAAAAAACTGTAAGTGAACGGCATTAGATACAGGTTCAAGGTGTGGGGCAGGCGGCTTTTGCCCGTGTACAGTATACCCTCTATCATGTAGGGCTGTTTCATAAAGGATGGAGTTCATGGCTGAACGGTTAGCGAAGTTGTCATTGAGCGATTTTCTAGAAAACAAGGATGCCTTCCTGGCTTTGGGCGTTATCGGCATTTTGCTGATCATGATTGTGCCGTTGCCGACTATTATGCTGGATGCCTTCCTCAGCATGAATATCACCTTGGCCATTGTTATTCTGCTGATCTCCATGTATGTCCTTAAAGCGCTGGATTTTTCAATTTTCCCCTCGATGCTGCTGATTGCCACCATGTTTCGTCTTTCCCTCAATGTGGCTTCCACCAGGTTGATCCTCCTTAGGGGCAACGAGGGCGCCGCGGCGGCGGGCCAGGTTATCAGGGCCTTTGGCCAGTTTGTGGTCGGCGGCAATTATGTCGTCGGGACGATCATTTTTCTGATTCTGGTGCTGATCAATTTTATTGTCATCACCAAGGGTGCCGAGCGGATCGCCGAGGTGGCGGCTCGCTTTACCCTTGATGCCATGCCCGGCAAGCAGATGAGCATTGATGCCGATCTCAATGCCGGTTTGATCAGCGAACAGGATGCCCGCCAGCGGCGGGAAGATATCCGCCGGGAAGCCGATTTCTACGGTGCCATGGACGGGGCGGCAAAGTTTGTCCGCGGCGATGCCATTGCCGGGATTATCATTACCCTGATCAATATTATGGGCGGCTTTGTTATCGGTACCTTTCAGCAGGGGCTGTCCATGGGAGAAGCGGCCCAGACCTATACGATCCTGACCGTCGGTGACGGACTGGTGACCCAGATACCGGCGCTGATTATTTCAACCGCAGCCGGTATTATTATTACCCGGACCGCCTCCAAAAACACCATGGGAGAAGATCTTGGTTCCCAGTTGACCGCCTATCCCCGGGCGTTGATGCTGGCGGCGGTCGCCCTGCTCCTTTTTGCGATTATTCCCGGGTTGCCGAAATTATCCTTTTTTGCCCTGGCGGTGGTGGTCGGACTTGGTTCGTATGTGCTTGTTCGCAAGGAGAAGAAAAAAGAGCGGCTGACGGCGATGGAACAGGAGAAGGAGGAGAAGGTCAGTGAGACGCCGGAACAGGTGGAAAACCTGTTGGGAGTTGATTCCCTCGAACTGGAAGTCGGTTACGGCCTGATTCCCTTGGTTGATGCATCCCAGGGCGGTGATCTGCTGGAGCGGATAAAGATGATCCGTCGGCAATTTGCCCTTGATATGGGATTCATCCTGCCCTCCGTGCATATTCGGGACAACCTGCAGCTGAAACCCAATGATTACGTTTTGAAAGTGAAGGGCAATGAAGTGGCTTCAGGCGAGGTGATGGTCGGCTACTGCCTGGCCATGAATCCCGAAGAGGAGACGGCGTCCTTGGAGGGCATTCCGACGACGGAACCGGCTTTTGGTCTGCCGGCCCTCTGGATTGAGGAACGCCAGCGGGAACGAGCCCAACTGGCCGGCTATACGGTTGTCGATCCCTCGACGGTGGTGGCCACCCATCTGGTCGAAAAGATTCGCGAATTTGCCCATGAGCTTCTCAGTCGTCAGGATGTGCAGAAACTGGTGGAAAACCTTAATCGGGAGCACTCCCGGGCGGTGGAAGATCTGGTTCCCAGTGTGGTGCCGTGGGGCAGTCTGCAGAAGGTGCTGCAGAACCTGCTGCGGGAACAGGTGCCGATCAAGGACTTGATGACCATTGTGGAAACCCTTTCCGAGTACACCAGCCAGATTCGTGATGCGGATGTTCTGACAGAATATGTCCGTCAGGAACTGGGGCGGACCATAACCAGTGAATATGTGGGTGAAGGCAACCTGTTGTATGTTATGACCCTGGATCCAAAGCTGGAAGAGTTGATCAATAATTCAATCCAGCGAACCGACCATGGGGCTTTCCTCTCTCTGGAGCCGAATATTGTCTATGAAATGGTGGAAAAGGTGAAGCAGCTGTCGGACAAGTTCGCGATTATGAATGCCAGGCCGGTGTTGCTGGGAGTACCGATTGTCCGTTTTCACCTGCGTCGGCTGCTGGAACGTTTTATTCCCCGTCTGGTGCTGATTTCCCACAATGAAATTCCACCATCAATCAAAGTGCAGTCGTTAGGCAGAATTTCTTCAGGTTAGAGAGTTTTGGATAGCGAGATGAAAGTAAAACATTTTCGTGGCGAAAACATCAACCAGGTGATGCAGGAGGTCAAACGGGAGTTTGGCCGTGATGCGGTTATTCTGGAAACCAGGCAGGAGATTGCCACTGCCAATGCCGGTGCGTTGGTGGAAATTGTTGCGGCAATCGACTTCCCCGACCAGCATGTTGCGGGTGTTGCCAAGGGAAAACCGACTATCTGTGCGGTTTCTGGTGCTGATGATGATCGTTGCTCGTTGGGGCAGTCATCAGGTTGGTGGCGAGGTGGAGGTTATCGTGAACTGCGCCGGGAAGTTCAACTGATGAAAGGCATGTTGAATCGGCTGCTGGAAACGACCGGGGTGGCGGGGGAGTGGACCGTCAGTGATGCCGGCTGCAACCTCTATCAGCATCTGCTTGGCCAGGGACTAGCTGAAGAGGTTGCCCGTACCTTGCTTGATCAGGTTATGGCACAGCTCCCTCCGGCGGTGGCGGTAACCAGGGAAATGCTCATGGGGTGCTTGGCGCGTTATTTGATTGACAATGTTCCGCTGTTTGCGGTTGACCGGATCGGCCGGCTGGTGACCCTGGTAGGTCCCACAGGGGTTGGCAAAACAACCTCGGTGGCCAAACTGGCCGCCTTTTTTCAGCACCGCGGTGAGCGGGTTGGCTTAATTACCGTTGATGCCTTTCGCCTGGGGGCTCTGGCCCAGATCAAGGAGTATGCCCGGCGCTTGAGGATTCCCGTGTGTCAGGTTAAGAACCGGGTTGAACTGGAGCAGGCGTTGTGTGATTTTGGGGCGATGGATCGAATTATTGTTGATACCACTGGCCGCAGTCACCATGATGACCAAGGCCTTCAGGCTTTGAAGCAGATTCTTCCTGCTGATCAGGGAACATCTTTTCTGGTGGTACCGGCCGGTATCCGGGAAGATGACCTGCTGGATGTCTTGGTGCAGTTTCGTCGTTTTTCTTACGGGGCCCTGCTGTTTACCAAGCTGGATGAAACCATGGGCCATGGCATGCTGCTGCGCGGTTCGCAGATTGCCAACCTCCCTTTAGCCTTTTTTGCCACCGGCCAACTGGTCCCGGAAGATTTTGAAGAGGCCACTGGTG
The DNA here is from genome assembly GCA_016934315.1 of Candidatus Anaeroferrophillus wilburensis. Taxonomy (NCBI): domain Bacteria; class Deltaproteobacteria; order Candidatus Anaeroferrophillales; family Candidatus Anaeroferrophillacea; genus Candidatus Anaeroferrophillus; species Candidatus Anaeroferrophillus wilburensis. Next base: position 57,864 of record JAFGSY010000044.1, read on the forward strand.
AGCGGGTTGCCAGCCTGTTGTTGAATATCGGTTGAATGAAGGTAGGTTAGTCTTGTGGCTGAACCTCCGCTGGAGATAACGGAGCAGTCAGGTGATCATCTGGCTGCACGAAGGTATTTTGTCTTTTCCGGACAGCCCGAGGCCGTGATGGGTTATACCCTGGGTGAGAAAATACTGGACAAACTGACGATTGAGCTGGTAGCTGACAATCGTCAGTTGCATGCTGAAGAGATAGAGGAATACAATGGATCAAGCCGCTTCGTTATTGTCAAGAAAGCAACCAGCTAAAGTTATTGCCGTAACCAGCGGCAAAGGTGGGGTTGGTAAAACCAACATAGTTGCAGGGTTGGCCTGCTCCCTGGCCGATATGGGGCGCAGAGTCATGATCCTGGACGCAGACCTGGGGTTGGCAAATCTGGATGTTCTGCTTGGCTTTGCCCCGAAGTATAACCTTTCCCATGTTTTTTCCGGCGAGATGGGGTTGGCGGAGATCATTGTTGACGGTCCCAAAGGGATCAAGGTGATTCCCGCATCATCGGGGCTTCAGGAAATCACCCACATGGGACCCCAGGAACAGCGGATTCTGCTCGATCAGATGGAGGCGCTGGAGAATCAGATCGACTACCTGTTTATTGACACGGCGGCCGGGATCTCTGAAATGGTTACCAGCTTTCTGGTCGCATCCCATGCTGCTATTGTGGTGGTTACCCCGGAGCCAACGTCGATGACCGATGCCTATGCTTTGATGAAAGTGATGCACACCAGGTTTGGTCGTCATGATTTTCACTTATTGCTCAATGTTGTGCAGAGTCAGAGTGAAGCAGTTAATGTCTTTACAAAGCTTAACCTTGTTTGTGAAAAATTCCTTGACATCTCCGTGGATTTTTTGGGATATATACCGCTGGATAAGGCTGTTCGTGAGGCTGTTCGTCAGCAGCGGGCGGTAGTAGATCTGTTCCCCGAGGCGCCGGCAAGCCAGCAGCTCATGGTTGTTGCCCGGGAACTGGAAGGCTTGCCGGTGAAGCAGCTGACCGGTGGGTTGCAGTTTTTCTGGCGGAGATTACTGAATGGAGAGCCTGCTCGAGAATGATGGTCAGTCCCAACGTGATGATGGCGCGCAAGCTCTAGTCGTCGAGTATTTGCCGCTCATTCAGCGCATCGCTCAACGGATCGCATCCCGCCTTCCTGATAATGTTGATATCAATGACCTGGTGAACAGTGGCGTCATCGGTCTGATTGATGCCATATCCAAGTTTGATCCCTCCCGTCAGATAAAGTTCAAAACCTACGCCGAGATCAGGGTCAGAGGAGCGATTCTTGATGAATTGCGGGCCCAGGACTGGGCATCCCGCAGTCTGCGCAGTGACAGCAACCTGCTCGAAAATACCTATAGCTATCTGGAACAGAAATTTGGCCGGCCACCGGAAGATGAGGAAGTGGCCGAATCGCTTGGCGTATCCATGGAGGATTTTTATAAGCTACTGGGTAAAGCCAAAGGGATTTCGCTGATTAATTTTGAGGACATGCATTTTGAAAACGGCGAAGAGCTCAGGGACCCCTATGAGTTTGTCCGCTTTCTCGAGGGAGATGATCCCTTCGCCTTGTTCAAAGATAAGGAGTTGCATACCTTTCTGGTGGAATCCATTGATCAGCTGCCGGAACGGGAGCGGTTGGTATTGTCACTGTATTATTTTGAAGATCTGAACTTGAAAGAGATTGGTATGATCCTGGGGGTTTCCGAGTCCCGTGTGTGCCAGTTGCGTACCAAGGCTATTATCCACTTGAAGGGCAAGACAAAGCGGGCTCGTATGGCGAAACAAAAGGGACAGAGTTATGAATCGTGATATGAAGATTTTAATCGTTGATGATTTTTCAACCATGAGGCGGATCATTAAAAATATTCTTCGCCAGCTTGGCTTCAACAATGTTCAGGAAGCTGATGACGGGGCAACGGCATGGCCGAAGATTCAGTCTGAACCATATGACCTTATTGTCACCGATTGGAATATGCCGAAAATGTCCGGCTTGGAATTACTCAAGGCAATCAGAAGCGATGAAAATCTGAAGGATATTCCGGTGCTGATGGTGACGGCTGAAGCGTTGAAAGAAAATATTATTGAGGCGGTGAAGGCAGGGGTCAGTAACTACATTGTTAAACCTTTTACTGCGGAAACTATGCAGGAGAAATTGAAAAAAATTTTTGGTGAGTAAGCCGGTTGTTATGGCTGCTTTGCCGTTATTGTACCGTTTTTTGTTGAGTCCATAATCGAAAGCCGTGCCCGCCGTGTTGTGGGGTATGGCTTTTTTGTCTGGCGATGGTCTTTGCTCCGACACGGCCTTTCGCGCCACGTTCATCCGGCTTGCCAGCCATTGTTTCCCACCAGCGGTACAAATGAACAGAGAAACAGTTCCTCGGTGATCAGTTTGCCGCCGGTTTTGGTGATCAGTGTCAGCATCTGATAGCCCCGGGAGCCGACCGGAATTACCAGTCGACCGCTGTCTGTCAGCTGTTCGGTCAGTGCCTGGGGGATATGGGGAGCCCCGGCAGTGACCATGATGGCATCGTACGGTGCCTGGGCTTCGTAGCCGAGGGTGCCGTCAGCAATAATGATGGTGATATTGTGATAACCAATCTCAGCCAGGGTTTTTTGTGCTTGTTCAGCCAGTTCCGGGTGAAGTTCCAATGAGATCACCCGGGCTGCCAAGTATGCAAGAATAGCTGTCTGATAGCCGGAGCCGGTGCCGATCTCCAAGACTTTCTTGCTTTTCGAAAGGGCAAGCTGCTCGGTCATGGCAGCGACCATGTATGGTTGGGAAATGGTCTGGCCTTTGCCAATGGGCAAAGGGTGGTCGGCATAGGCGGCCTGCTGTAGCCGGTGGGGGACGAAACGGTGTCGCTCAACGGTGCCCATGGCCTCAAGAACCAGAGGGTCGCGGATTCCCCGGGTGATAAGTTGTCGATTAACCATTTCCCGGCGCAGGTGTTCGTTGTCCATGATGTGTACCTTGTGGTGAAGGAATTATTTGCCGCAAGAGGTATGTTGGCCATCCATGGCTCATAGTATAACAGCTATGATGGCAAATAAAAGGTTTTTGATCCCCGCCTTGCATTTTATCCTGATTGGTGATAGTTGCGTAAGAGTATGATTTCCTTTGTAAGTTCCGGCGTTAATCCGGGTTGGTAAAGAAATATGAGGTGGTTGTGGCTGGCTGCGGGCAGGGTCGTCGCTGTCGCTCTGCTGAGCGGATAATAGAAGACAACAGGAGTGGTTGGCAACATGGCGGCAGATAATCCATCTCCCGCGCTGCGGCTGCAGACGGTGCTGGACAGTATCGAAGAGCCCATGTATATCATTGACCGGCAGCATCTGGTTGTCTATGCCAACCGGGTTGCCGGCAAACGGGCTGGTGGGACAAAGGGAGTACTGCTTGGCAAATCATGCCATTTAGTGATTTTTGATCAGCCGGCTGCCTGTCCTTTTTGTCAGTTGGAGAGCGTCTTTGCTGCGGGAAAAAGCAGTAAAACCAACTTCAGCCTGTTGGATACCGATGGCAAAAATCACGTTATGGAGCTTTCCTTCTATCCGATTCAGGAACCGGGGCAGCAGGTTGACTGCTGTTTGGTCATGTCCCGGGATATCAGTGAAAACGTCGGCTTATTTGCTGAAATTTCCCGTCTTAAAGGGTTGGCCGCGATGGGTAAATATGCCGCTGAGCTGACCCATGAAATACGTAATCCCCTCAATTCCATTGAAATTCAAATGATGTTGCTCAAACGGCTGATCCAGAATCTACCGACCGACAAACAGTCGGTAGTGGCCGATATAGTCGAAGTGGTGCGAACGGAAAACCAGCGACTCAATTCACTGGCCAATGATTTCTTGATGATCAAAAAATCCCGGGAACTGACCATGTCACAGGTTGAGGTGTCATCGCTGTTGCAGGAGGTTGTCAGCTTGCTGGCTGAAGAGGCTGCCGGGCAGCAGGTGGCACTGACCTTGGTTGCCGGTCAGCGCCGGTTTCAGATCCGGGGTGACCGGGATAAGCTGAAACAGGCATTTGTCAATCTGGCAAAAAACGCCATTGAAGCCCTTGCCGGCCTAGGGGATGGGCGACTGACGATGATGGTGAACGAGGAGAATGGACTGGCGCGGGTGGAATTTTCTGATAACGGTCCCGGAATTCCTTATGAAAAACAACCTAAAATTTTCAACCTTTTTTATACGACTAAAGTCCATGGTACCGGTATTGGCCTCTATGTTTGTCGAGATATTATTGAAGCCCATGGTGGAACACTCTCTTTTATGAGCGATGAAAAGGGGACGTCTTTTGTGCTTCGGCTTCCCATGATTGAGGGTGCCTGAAGATGATTAAGCCGCGCATACTGGTTGTTGATGATGAATCGCGGGCCGTTGCCGGTCTAATTTCCCTGCTCCAGCTGGATGGTTACCACGCTGAGGGACTTAGCGACCCTCTGGCGGCCCTGCAGCGCTTGGGTCAGGGGGGAGTTGACATTCTGCTGACCGACCTTAAAATGCCCGGCATGAGTGGCATGGAGCTGCTTGCTGAAGCCAAAAAAGTTGATCCGCACCTTAGCGTGGTTATGATTACCGGTCAGGGTGGGGTTGCTGACGCGGTGACGGCGATGAAACAGGGGGCTGAGGACTATCTGGCCAAGCCGGTAAATATTGAAGAACTGGAGATTATTCTGGCCCGCATTTGGGAGCGGGTATCATTGATCCGTCAGAACCAGTCACTGAGGGCATCGTTGACCAATACGCCGGCGATGGATGGTTTTATTGGTACAGCCCCGCAGATGGGGAAAATATTTCACACTATTCAGGAGGTGGCACCAACCTCGGCAACCGTGCTTATCGAAGGGGAGACCGGTACCGGCAAAGAGCTGGTGGCCCGTTCCCTCCATGCCCTGAGCCTGAGAGCTGGCAAGCCGTTGATTGCTGTCAATTGCGCCGCCCTGACGGAAAGCCTGCTGGAAAGTGAGCTGTTCGGCCATGTGCGGGGCGCTTTTACCGGTGCGGTTCGCGATAAAAGGGGCAAGTTTTCCCTGGCTGACGGTGGGACCTTGTTTCTTGATGAAATTGGCGAAATGTCGCTGGCCACCCAGGCAAAACTTTTGCGGGTTTTGGTTTCCGGGGAATACCAGCTGGTTGGCGGTGAAAAAACCGATTTTGCTGATGTCCGCATTATTGCGGCCACCAATAAAAGGTTGCGGCAGGAAGTTGAGCAGGGTCGTTTTCGCGAAGACCTTTACTACCGTCTGAATGTCATTGAGATTATGCTGCCACCACTGAGGGATCGTCTCGAGGATATCCCCCTGCTGGTAAAACACTTCATTGATCAAAGTGCCGCCCGGGAGCAGGTTCCGCCCCGCTATCCTGACCGGCAGGTGTATGATGTGCTACAAGGTTATGACTGGCCCGGCAATGTCAGAGAACTTGAGAACGTCATTGAACGTGCGTTGATTTATGCCAAGGAGCATCCTATACAACCGGGAGATCTTTCCTTTCAGGGGTTGGCAAACTCCCGTTTGTCAACCCCTGCCATGGTTGCTGCCGATCCGGTAGCATGGCAGGGACTCACCTTGAAGGAGATGGAGAAAAAAATGATTCTTCTGGCTCTGGAGCGATTGGGGAGTAAAAAGCAGGCTGCCAAAGCCTTGGGCATTAGCGTTCGTAAGATAGAGTATAAGCTGCGAGAGTGGGACAACGGCAAAAAAAATTAAAGTTTTTTCCTGTGGTTGTCGATTTATCTACCTTACTACGGTTGTCATCAGCAAACCCCTAACCGGAACAGGTATCCTTATGGTGGAGTTCATTATTCCGTCAATCATGCCGAATCCCCCGGTTTCTTTCGGCAAGAGTGAAGCCCGTCCGGGGGCGCTGCGTGGTAAAATCATTTCAACAAGAAAAGGTCGCCGCCGGCAACGGCGCTATTCCCTGACCAGGCATGGGGGAGAGGAACGACGCAAGTTCCGTGAAAAAAGGCGAACCCCAGTGGGGATTGACAATCAGAGTGTGCGCATTATCACCCTGCAGGTTACCGCTGATTATGACCTGGACAGCCTGGTTGGCAAGGAAGCCATCATTCGTGTGCTTGGCTGATGCCATGGCGGGCGGTAAACGCTTTCAGTTTGGTAACTGTCTGGGGACTGACGGCATGTTCGATGCGGCAGGCATCAAGCTCGGCGATATCAGCATCAACCGCCAGAATCCTGGTGAGAAAATCATAAATAATCTGATGGCGATTGATGATTTCTGCAGCAATGTCCATTCCCTGCTTTGTTAACGTAACAAAACTATACCTCTCATAGTTTACCAGCCCTTTTTCTGCCAGATTTTTCACTGCCCCCGTTACACTGGGCATTTTAACCTTCATAAGCCTGGCAATATCCCGCACCCTGGCCACCTTCTGGTCTTTCTGCAGCGTCATGATTGTTTCAAGATAATCCTCCATGTTAGGCGTCAAATCGACTTTCTGGTAGTCCATACGTCCTGTTCCTTTCTCGTCTGTTCTTATGCAATGCTAACTTTGTTAAATAGACGCTAGTCAATCTTTCCTTGTTTGTCAATGCTTTTATCGGCCGGCAGGATCAGTGGCAGAGCGTATGTCGGCCGAGTTTATCCCTGGAATTGTGGGTCGTGGGGTGTCTGGCTGGAAAGCTTCGTTTGCCGGATTAAACCAGTTTTCCTGTCACGCGATGCTGGTTCCAACCTTTTGCTGCCCATCCGTTGCCTGGTCAGGTAGGTATATATTGCCTCCCGGTTTGCAGACAGCGGCATTTAAAAAAGCCTTTCCATTCTTCACAATCTTTTTTATTTAATAAATTAAAGCACTTATGTTTTGAAATCGACTTGAAGAAAAATGGTATGCAAGTTGCAATAGTTTGGCATATGGCAGTGGTTGGAAGGCAAATGTTTACCAGCGGGGAGAAACGATGAATCATGGCATCTATACCGTTTTAAGTGGCTCATTGGCCAACGAACGTCGCTTGGATGTTACTGCCAATAACCTTGCCAATGTTAATACGGGTGGATTCAAACGCGATATTCCGGTTTTTGCCGCTTTTTTGCCGCCAGCGGCGGAAGCGATCCCGCTTGATAATGAAACCGGCCCTCAGGAGTACGTGGCTTCGGCGATGAATCGTGATCTCTGGCATGATTTTGCCTCGGGATCGTTGCGGGAGACGGGTAATCCCTTCGATGTTGCTTTGGAAGGGGAGGCTTTTTTTGTTGTCCAGCGACCTGGTGATGGCCGTGAACTTTATACCAGAAACGGCAATTTCCGTCTCAACAGCAGGAATGAACTGGTAACAATGAATGGGGATTTGGTTCTTGGTGGCCAGGATAAAGGGGTGCCCCTAGTGGTCAATGCCCGTGAAGTGAAGATCGGCGGCCGGGGCGAGATAGTGGCTGATGGGGTTCCCATCGGCAGGTTGCGCTTGGTGAAATTTTCTGATCGTCAGGGGCTTGCTAAAGTCGGGAATAGTCAGTTTGTGGCCACTGAAACCTCCGGGATGCCACAGGCGGCTGATGAAATGGTGGTCCAGCAGGGGGTGCTGGAATTATCAAATGCCGATCCCCTGACCTCCATGGTGGATTTGATTGAAATTTCCCGCCATTATGAACTGCAGCAGCGGATGATCACGACGCTTGGTGACCTCAACCAGATGGCCGCAACCGAAATCGCCGCAGTATAATGGTAGAGCCTCAGCGGCTGCCGACAACCAGATGCGGATAGTCGGTGTCAGTTTGTCACAGGGAGTTGTACCTGCCAAGCAACAGTCTTGTTGCCCCAAGTCAAGGCAACCTGAACGTTAGGAAAGGGTTGAAAAATGATTCGAGCACTTTATACCTCATCAACCGGGATGCAGGCCCAGCAGCTCAATATTGATGTGATTGCCAATAATCTGGCGAATGTGAATACCACCGGCTTCAAGAAAAGCCGGCCTGATTTTCAGGATCTTATGTACCAGACCCTTATCCAGGCCGGGACAACCTCCGGGGTGGGGAATGAGATCCCCACCGGTATTCAGCTGGGGTTGGGAACCCGACCGGTGGCGGTTCAGAAAATCTTTACCCAGGGAGATTATCAAGAGACCAGTAATGATCTCGATCTGGCCATTGAAGGGGCAGGTTTTTTTCAGGTGCAGCAGCCAGATGGCACCATTGCCTATACCCGCGCCGGTTCTTTCAAGCTGGACAGTACCGGGGCCATCGTAACCTCAGATGGTTATCCGCTACAGCCCACGATTACCATCCCTGCCGATACCACCAATATCACCATTACCGATGACGGCACGGTATCGGTAATCCAGGCGGGAGCGGTCGATTCGACCCAGGTGGGAACCCTTGAACTGGCAAGTTTTTCCAATCCTTCCGGTTTGAAGGCAATGGGCAGGAACCTGTTTACCGAAACCGGAGCATCGGGGCCGGTGATTCTCGGATCGCCGGGAGTTGACGGCCTGGGAACGGTGACTCAGGGTTTTCTGGAAATGTCCAATGTCAGTGTGGTGGATGAAATGGTCAACATGATCGTTGGCCAGCGGGCGTATGAGATCAATTCCAAGGCCATCCAGACTGCTGATGAGATGCTGCAGACAGCCAATAATGTCAAGCGGTAGCCCTGGGGTTGCTGCTGCGGGGAAAACTATCCATGGGTCGATTTGAAAAAAAGCGTGTATTCTTCATGGTACTGGTACCCTTGGTGTGCTGTTTGCTGCTCTTTCAGATCAGCACAGCAGCCGCATCAGTTCCGCAACGTCAATGGTATCCAGGGTTGCTGGAGCTGTTGACGCGTACCGTCCAGGCGGCGTTGCCGCAGATCCATGAGCCTGTGATCAACGAGGTGCGAGGCGTTGCTGCCATTACTTCCCGATTGCCGGCTGACTGCCAACAGCCGTCTTTTGTTGTTGAACAACTGGGCAGCTGGAATCGTACGCTTGGTAAGGTTCCGGTTCAGGTGAGGTTTTCCGTGCCGGCGGGCAGAACCTGTACCTGTTGGCTGTCGGTGTTCCTTTCGGGAAAATGTCAGGCCTATATTGCCGGTAGAACATTTGACCGAGGTACGGTTGTCCGCTATCAAGATGTCCGGCGGACGCTGGTGGACATTCGACAGGTGGGTGAAGATGCCCTGGTGGAATTTTCTCAGGAAGCACTTTATGAGGCAGCCAGGAAAGTTACCGCTGGACAACTGCTGACCACAACCGATATCCGTCCCCATCAACTGGTGAAGCGGGGAGATCAGGTTGCGGTTCTTTTGCAGCGTGAAGGGGTTAGGATTGTTACTAAAGGAACCGCGATGGCCAGTGGCAGTATCGACGAGGTTATTATGGTGAAAAACCCCACGTCGCGCCATCTCTACCAAGCCAGGATTATCAATGCCGGCCGGGTTAAGGTCCTCTATTAATCTCTATCCTGAGTCATACGTGCAGGGGGGATGTATCATGAAAAATTTTCAGCTCTTATCTGTCGCGGTGCTGGTTGCCGTTTTTGTACTGCTGACTGCCTGCGGCGGTTCCAGACAGCAGGTCATGTCACCGCCGGCACCGATATCGGCACCCCACTCAGGGATGGCGCAACCGCTCCTGCCGCTGCATTATCAAAACGGTTCCCTGTATCAGACCGACGGTCAAAGCGGCGCACTGTTTTATGATTCCCGCCGTGCCAGAGTGGTTGGTGACATTGTTTTTGTTATTATTGCCGAAAACTTCCAGGGAACCGGCAAGGCATCAACCCAGAGTGATGGTTCAAACAGCAGTTCCTATGCGATTCCGGAACTTATGGGGTACAAGAATATTTTTAAATCCATCGCTCCCAATGCCGATATGGGCAACCTGATAGAAACTGAAAGGACGACCAAAACCAAAGGCAACGGTTCTACGTCACGCAGCAATACTCTTTCAGCCCGGGTGGCTGCCCGAGTCATGGACGTTTTGCCGAATGGCAATCTCAAAATTCAGGGCAGTCATTTTACCCAGGTGAACGGTGAAGATCACTTCATTACGGTCAGCGGCGTTATCAGGGCCAGCGATATTGCCGTTGATAATACCATATCCTCCCTGGTTATTGCTGACGCCACGATAAACTATGGCGGCTATGGTGACTTGGGGACAAAACAGCGGGTTGGCTGGGCGACAAAGGTGCTTGATGTTGTTTGGCCCTTCTGAGTCAGAGAAAAGCCGGATTGAAACGGATTCCGGCCAGTTGTTTCACCGGCAGTGTGGGCTGGCCGTCACAGTGTCCAGAACGTGAATGTCAAATGGGTGTTCACCTTGCCCTCAATGCAGAACATCAGGGGAAGGACAGGTGGTAAATGATGAACAGAACAATGATCCTAAAGTGTGCTGCTGTTTTCCTGGTTTTGGCCTCTATGGTCTTAGGGGTTGAGGTTGGTTATGCCGTCCGGCTGAAAGATATTGCTTCAATTCAGGGGGTGCGCACCAATCAACTGGTTGGTTATGGTTTGATTGCCGGTCTTGACGGTACCGGTGACGACACCAAAAAAGGAAAATTTGCCAGCGAGGGAATGGCTAACTTTCTCGAAAAACTGGGGATGCCGGTCGATGCGACCACCATTGACCTGGACAATGTGGCAGCCGTTATGGTGACGGCGGAGCTCCCTCCTTTTGCCCGTAACGGTTCCCGGTTGGATGTGCTGGTTTCCTCCATCGGCGATGCTGAAAGCCTGCATGGGGGAACGCTGCTGCTAACGCCTTTGAGAGGGCCTGATGGCAATGTGTATGCCGTGGCTCAGGGAGCGGTTTCGGTGGGAGGATTCAGTCTTGGTGGGGCTGGGGGCAAAAGTGCCAAGAATCATCCAACAGTGGGCAGGATTGTTAATGGGGCCCAGGTGGAGCGGGAACCGCCATCACAGATTTTTACTGACGGAAAAATTGTCTTGTCCCTGCATCAGCCTGATTTCATGACTGTTTCCCGGGTCAGCAGGGCGATCAACGATACCTTTGGGACCGAACTAGCCGTACCTATTGATGCGGCCACGGTTGAAATGGAGCCACCCAGCCGTGAGAAGAGGGCCGTGGTTCCGTTTTTGGCTGCCCTGGAAAATCTGCAGATTGTCCCGGATTCCCGGGCCAAAGTGGTCTTTGACGAGCGAACCGGGACGGTGGTAATGGGACGGGATGTGATGATTGATACGGTGGCCATTGCCCATGGGGATCTCAGCGTGCAAATTGCCCCCACACCTCAGGTCTCCCAGCCTGAACCATTTTCTGGCGGCCAAACAGTGGTAACGGCGGCAACGGAGATCACGGTCACCGAGGAGGATACGCGCCTTATGGTGCTGCCGAAAACGGTGCAGATTGATGAACTGGTGCGGGCTTTGAATGCGGTTGGGGTGACCCCCCGTGATTTGATGTCGATTCTTCAGGCGATCAAGGCCGCCGGGGCATTGCATGCTGATCTGGAGATTATGTAGTTGCCAACCGCTTGGTTTGCTGATTACCGTTTGCTTGCCGCGATCAGCTTTGAAAACGACATCATGGTGGGGAGGCTGGTGGAATGTGCCGGCTGGATGTTGTAGGGGAAAAATGTTTGCGCTCTGGCACGAGTGACAGGAGGAATGGCATGCCCTTTGCATTATAATGCCGCAAGGAGGAAAAAAATGCCGTATGATCCCGTGGTATTTCCCGTGAGCAGTGCGCCGCTGATGGAGTCTTGGAAAAGCATAAAAACAGTTAAAAAAACACTCGATTCGGTCGATACTATGACAGGTGACCAGCCGTTGCCCGACAAGCGGTTAGCCGGAGCCTGCCAGCAGTTGGAATCGATGTTTATGGCCATGCTTTTGCAGGAGATGAGAAAGGGTATTCCCCATGATGGGTTGATCCCCGAAAGTAACGCGACCAACCTGTATACAACGCTCTTTGATAACCATCTGGCTGATCTTCTGGCAGAACGGCAGGCAACTGGATTAGGGCAGTTTTTCTATCACCAGCTACTTGACTCCCAGCCAAAAAATACCTAAAGTTTTACTGATTTTTGCCGATAATAAAATCAATAAAACTTTAGTTTGGAGGGGCAACGTTGAAGGTAGAAACAATAATGAATAAAATCCAGAATGTACTTAATCCCGATGCGGCAAAAGAGGCGCTGCAGGCGAAGCAATCCTCACAGATTCAGCAGCAACAGCAGCAGCCGGCCGCTGGGATTGCCGATATGGTCAGTTTTTCTTCCAAGGGGAAGGATATTGCCCGCATTGCCGAACAGGTCAAGGAAACGCCGGAAATCCGGCAGGACCTGGTGGCTGAAATGAAATCGGCGATCGAAGCTGGCACATACAAGGTTGACAGTCAGGATCTGGCGACTAAAATGATCAAGGAAATGCTCATGGAATCGCTGTTGTAAGCTTTAGGTATAGCTTTCGCAGACATCGAAGCCATGGATCGTTGATCCATGGCTTTTTTATTCCCTGACGATCAGATCCGCCAGGCAGGTTAGTAGGGATGTCCGGGGGATGTTAATGTCCCGCTGGGCATAAACGTAAACAGAGTATTTTGATAGCTACCAGACAGGAAACGAACGATGTCCCGATGGTTTTTGCAGGCAGGGAAAATTATTGAACGCAAACAGGCGCTGCTCGGGCGGGTCGAAGAACTCTACCGGCAGATGGAAACAACAATGGCCGAGGTTAATCCCCTCAAGCTGTGTGGACTGCTCTATGAAGGCAATAAGGTCATTGCCGAGTTGGGGGCTGTTCTTGCCGATGAGCGGCACTGTCTTGCGGCCTGCAGCAAGGAAACAGGCAAAAAAATTGATTCAATAAAGAGCTTGCTGTCCTGTTTCCCTGGATGCCAGCAGCAAGCGTTGCAGGAAAAATGCCGGAATGTTGACCATTTGGCAGGAGAAGTTCAGATCAGCAGACAGATGCTGGATGAATCACTGGTCAGATTAACCATGCTGAATAAACGCTATGCTGACTTTTTTCAGCAGGTGCTGCCAGTTAACTTGGGCTATCGGCAGGGTGGCACCATGAATAATGCCCCGGCGGCGCTGCGGGGCAATGCTTTCAATCGCCAGGTTTGATTTTCTTGTTGTTGACGCTTATTGTTCAATGGGTGGACATCCTGTTCCACCGCCAGGGAATAACTCAGCCGTGCAGAAAAAAGGATGGATGACCTATGGCCGTCGGGCTCAATAATACTCTGAACACTTCCCGTTTATCCCTTCTCAGCCAGCAGACTAATATTGACATTATTGGTCACAATGTTGCCAATGTCAACACTCCCGGCTATTCTCGTCAGGTTGGCATTCTCCAGACGACTCCGCCTCTTGCTGATGCCGTCGGTATGCGGGGCACCGGAGTGGAAACTACCCGGATTATGAACCTCTATGACCGGTTTATCGGCATGCAGCTGAATATGGAAAACAGCACTATGGGCATGTGGCAGGCACGCAGTGATGCCTTAGCTGACCTCAACAGGACCTTCAATGAAGTTGGCGACTACGGTTTATTGCCGGTTATTGGCGAGTTCTGGAATGCCTGGGAGGACTTGGCCAATAATCCGGAGGGAACCGCCCAAAGAGTTTCAGTGGTTCAGAACGGCAAAATCATGACCTCATCTTTCAATACTATGAATGAAGACCTGGTGACCCAAAAACGTATTTTACGTCAGCGAATTGAAGGTGGGGTTCAGGAGTTGAATAACCTGACGGCTCAAATTGCCCAGTTGAACGAGGTTATTTCCCGCAATGAACAGCTTGGTCAAGATGCCAATGACCTGAGGGATCGGCGTAACTATTTATTAACCCAGCTTTCCGGTATGATTGATATCAATTATTTTGAAAATGAGATGGCTCAGGTTACCGTTCTCAGTGCCAATGGCAAGTCGCTGGTTCAGGGGATTCAGTCATATGACCTGCGGGTTGATGCTGATCCACTTACCAAAGATCCGCTGATTGTCTGGAATGATGATATTTCGCCGATGAACGAACATGTCAGTGGCGGAGAGGTGCGGGGTTGGCTTGATGCCTGGGATGACTTGACGACCGCCCATGATCAGCTCCAGGAACTTGCTGCAGCGCTTATTTTTCATGTCAATCAGGAACATGTCCAGGGGTATGGCTTGGATGGGACGACCGGAACCCTGTTTTTTGACCATGCCATTACGCTAAGTGAAGGTGCTAACAACCTTGGTGATGGTGTCCTGGCTTTTGACCCGGCTCAGGGAATGGATGGCATTGACTGGGCGACGCTGGCAAACTATGATGACTTTGAAATCCAATTTACCGCTGATTATGGTGGTGTTGGTGATGAATTCAGGATTCTCGATACCAGTACCGGTGAGGATCTCAGTCCTGCGCTGATCGACACGTCTGTCGCAGGTGAACTGGCCATTGATTTCAATAATGGCTATTTTGTCAAGATTGTCTATGACCCGACAGGAACATCCCCTCGTGCTGGCGATACCTTCTCTCTCTCCTTTCGCGGCAACGCCGCCCGGACGGTGGAAGTTAATGATGTCTTGGAAGATCCGGCAAAAATTGCCGCTGCCGATAATCCACTGGAGGTGCCAGGGAATAACAGGGTAGCCCTGGGTATTGCCCAGTTGCAGTATGGTTTAACCATGTCTTCCCAAAGTGCTACGTTCAATGAGTTTTACGCTTCGGTGGTCAGTAGTGTCGGTTCACTGTCTCGACTGGCCAGCAGCAATGAAGAAAATTCAGCGTTGGTGGCGGAGCAGCTGCAATTAAAACTGGAGTCTGTTTCCGGAGTTTCCATTGATGAAGAGATGACCAACCTGATGCGCTTCCAGCAGGCCTATGCCGCCTCGGCAAGGATTATTTCCAAGGTTGATGAATTGATGCAGAGTATTCTGCAAATGGTTTAAACCCGCGCCGGCACGCTTTTGCCAGAATAGTCATTTGCTGATGAAACAGCAGTACCGGTCCCAGGAGTTGAACTGATGAGAACAACCAATTCCATGATGTTCCTCAGCGTCCAGTCCCGCATCGCCCGGGTGGAGGAGATGCGGGCCAAGTTCCTTGATCAGATCTCTTCCGGCAACCGGATTGCTTCACCGGCAGACGATCCGGTGGGGCTGGCTAAAGTTATGAATTACAGCGCCGAAGAGGTTCGTATCAGTCAGTTCGGTCGCAACATGATTGATGGAACCGCCTGGTTGACGGCCATTGACCATGCCATGAGTGAAACGGTTGATATTTTTATGCGGGTTGATACCCTGTTGTTGCAGGCAGGCAATGATACCCTCAATCAGGACAACCTCAACTCGCTGGCCGGCGAACTGGAAACAATGCTCGAGAGTCTGGTGGGGTTGGGCAATACCAATAATGCCGGTTCCTATCTTTTTGCCGGTCACCAGACCAGAACAACACCCTATAGTCTGCTGGGTGAGGGGCTTGGCGCTTTATACCAGGGAGATGATGGCCAGCGGAATATCGAAGTGGGGGTGAACCAGGAGTTGATGGTTAATGCCGTGGGTGGTGGCTATGCTCTGGATGGTCGGGATATAGATGGTTTTTTCAAGCAGGATGGCCTTCATGATGCTGATGCCCGTGATGCCTTTGACCTGCTTTCCCGGACAGTTGAAGAGCTGCGTTCGGCTGCCAGCCGGAGTTACCAGACTTCCAGTGCCATCGATGAGACAATCAGCGCCGAGCTGATCTCGGGACAATTATCAGTTGCCGTGGTTGCTGCCGATGGCTCCGGAGAAAAAGTAGTAACGATCAGTGACTCGCTGCCATTTTCCATGCATGCCGGCGGTGCCACAACGGCCGAATACGCGGCCAATAATGCTTGGAGCATCAATGAGCGGCTGGCCTTGGCGGTTGCCAATGGCGAGCTGGAAGAGGAGGAGTTGGTGACCGTCAGTCTGCGGACCCAGGTTGCCGGTGCTGCGGTTGTCGATCCCGGGGCGGCTGTCACCTTGGCTGCCGGCGACCTGACCATCAATGGTACGGCGATCGGTCCCATGGAGCTGCAGGAAGTTGACGGTGACGAAGTGGTTGCCCTGGCAAATATCCGTGAAATTGCCAGCCGCATCAATGAGCAGAGTGAAACAACCGGGGTGTGGGCCACCTATGAGGGTTCCGGATTCAATTACCATCTGGTGTTGAACAATCTGGCTGCCGGTTCCCATGCCCTCAATGATCCCATCAGCATAACGGCAACGGATGAGGCGACTTCGTGGACCGGGCTTGGAGTCGCAAGCATGGCGGGCGTCGAAACGACCGTCTATCATGCCGGCGCGGCCGACCCGGACCCACCGGTCAATCCTGAGGATTATGATAGTCAGAATGCCGCTCTGCCGGGGGCAGAGACAACGACGGTGTATAATAGCAATAACGGCCGCTTGACCTTTTCCGGTGGCGTCGAGTTCGAGCTCCAGGAACATACTTCTGGTGTGTTGTCTTCATCCTTGGGGTTGACCAGCAATG
Source organism: Candidatus Anaeroferrophillus wilburensis (assembly GCA_016934315.1). Taxonomy (NCBI): domain Bacteria; class Deltaproteobacteria; order Candidatus Anaeroferrophillales; family Candidatus Anaeroferrophillacea; genus Candidatus Anaeroferrophillus; species Candidatus Anaeroferrophillus wilburensis. The sequence goes on from JAFGSY010000044.1 coordinate 74,297, forward strand.
AGGGCACCGATACCCATCAAGCAATGACCGTTCTTAGTGCCAGGCTGATGGAAGTTCAGCGTTATATGGCCCATTTCGGTGGCCAGCAGGCTACGGTGGGGGCGCGCATGAATCGTATTGACCGCTCGGTGCAAACCTATGAGGAGCGGACTATCAATCTCAAGACGTTCATTGCTGAAATCAAGGAAGTTGATATCACTGAAGCCGTTATGAATTACCAGATGGCCCAGAACGCGTATGAAGCTACCCTGGCTGCTTCAGCCAGGATCTACACGACGACAATTCTCGATTATCTGAGCTAGGCTGGCTGCCAGTGCTGGCCAGGGTGAGATTGTTGTTGCTGATGAGCATTGAAATCGTTGAAAAAAAGCAAACAGCATAAAAAAGTTCGTCTCTGTGAAGGAGGAAGATCGTGCAGTATACAACCAGTCGCTTCGGGGTTATTGAGGTAGCCGAAGATCAAGCCATTCAGTTTAAGGGTGGCCTGTTTGGCTTTACAAATCTTACCAGGTATACTATGATTCCCCACCGTGACCATAGTCCCTTTATCTGGCTGCAGTCGCTGGAGCAGGCTGATCTTGCCTTTCCGCTGATCGATCCTCATCTGATCTATCCGGATTATCTGCTGGAAGTATCCCGGGATCAGGCTGACGAGCTGGGGATTGAAGATGAAGAGGCTGTGAAAATCTTTGTGGTCGTTGCTATGGAGAAAAAGGCGTCGCGGATGCATCTCAATATGCAGGGTCCGATCATTATCAATCAGTTGAATCGCTTTGCAAAGCAGATCGTTGATGAACAGTGTTCCTATGCCGGCGAGGTAGAGCTGGCACCACGATCCGAACAACAGGCCAATGGCCACTGACCAGGAAAGTTATGCTCTGGACGCCTCACAGAGGTCGTCAAGTCCACCATCCTGGTGATGGTATGGTGTTTTTGCTGTTTTGAAACGCTTTGTCTGCAGCGGTAGGAAGAAAAGAAATCGGCTGGTGTTGGTTTTAGCGCGAAAAACAAATGAATCGATCAATATCGGTGATGATATAGTCATTACCGTGGTCGCCATTGAAGGCGGGGTGGTGAAACTTGGGATTGAGGCGCCGAAGGAAATCCCTTTGCTTCGAGGTGAGGTGCGAGAGCGGATTACCAAAGCAAACCTGGCGGCCGCAGGCAGTGAACCATCGTGGTTCAATGGATTGCAGCAGGAAAAAATAGTGGTGTCCCGGGGCACAGCTGGTAGCCGGAGGCCGGTGGTGACGGTTGCTGCAAAACGGCAAAAAATAGACGATTAACGGTTCTCTAACAAAGGTATGGGGATGAAAAACCAGGTTGTTGATGTTCAGCTTTTAAGGCTGATTGCTGATACAGTTCCTTGCGGAGTCGTTGTGGTATCGGCAGCCGGAATTGTAGAGTTGTGGAATCGTAAACTTCAGCAAGTAACGGGACTGGCGGAAGAAGAGGTGATTGCCAAACCATGGCTGGATGTGGCAGCAGAGTTTTTTGTTGAAAGCCGGGAGCAATTGGCCCCCCTGATGGCCATTGAAGGATCTCCTGATGGTTCCAAGTCCGGCAGGCGTTTGACCATGATCACCCCTGATGATGGGATGACCGCTGTCGAGCTGCTTTTTTATCCTGTTGCTCCAGGCCCAGAACAGGGAATGATTGCCGGCCAGCGACTGGTGGGTATCTTCTCCTGGCCAGCGGGAAAAAGGGAGGGCGACGAACTGTCGCCTGAAGCTGCTGCAGATGGACCGATAACCGGAATGCCCAACCAGTATGAATTATCTTTAATGATGCCGCAACAATTAGCATTGCTGTCCCGCTATAACATTCCCTTTTCCCTGCTTTTTCTGGAATTAAAAAATTATCAGGTTCTGCTTGATTCTCTTGGCCTTGAATCTTGGAAAGCGACCCTCAGGGTGATCTACGGAAGCCTGCAGGCGATCATTCGCCGGGCCGATTTTGTCGGCAGCTATGATCATGCCACCTTCTGGGTTTTGCTGGCCAATGCGTCGCAGGAGGGAAGCCGCCGGGTGGCCGAGAAGATGATTCGTCATGCTTCCCGGATTACGGTGGAGAATGCCCAGGTACGTCTTGACGTCGTGGTGGGTGGTGCCGTTGCCCGCAGTGACGAAGCTCCCCAGCAGTTTTTTGCCCGGGCTCAGAGTGCCTTGCAGCAGGCCGTCCAGATTTCTGAAGGTATTGTCATTGAGGAGTAGGGTTCTCATCTGTGCCGCCATCCGCCAGGAGCTGGAGCCGTTGCTTGCGGATGGTTTTGCCGAAGTGGAAAAAGATATTTTTATGCATCGCTGCCAACCGTTGGTTGCTGCCCCTCTGGGGATTGGCACCTGCGGTTTTTTATTGGGATTCACCCGTCTGGTACAACGGTTTGCCGTCTCCCGGGCCCTGTTGACTGGTACCTGCGGCATTTATCCCGGGGCAGTTGATGAGTTTCCCCTGGGCTCACTCTTCAGCCCATCACTCTCCTGTCTCGGGGCGGCTGCCGTTGCTCAAGACCAAGGCTATGTGCCGGACGTTGTTGCCCAGGAGTTTGCATTGCATCCCGGTGAATGGCAACAGCATGGGGGGGTGGGCAGCGGCCGCTGCCTGACGCTGACGGCAATTACTGCCGATGATCTTTTGGCTGAGCAGCTGGGTGCGTATTATCGGGCGGTGGCCGAACAGATGGAGTGTTTTGCTTTTGCCGCCGCCTGCCACGCCTATGGAATCAGCGGCTCGGCTCTCTTTGCGGTCAGTAACGTGGTTGGCCGTGATGGCCATGTACAGTGGCGTTCCACCCACGCCCGGGTGGTGGAAAAATCAGCTGCCTGTATCAGGACAGCCCTCGCCGATAGTTGATGGTTTCGGGGAAATATTCAGTGTGCCGCTGCATTGGATAATTCCTGAACCAGAAAACTGTCAGGGTTCATCCTGCCGCCTATTCTTGCCGGTCATGGTGCCCTGGTTCTCTGCTGTTTGGTGCTTACCAAGAGGAGATATGCCTGGAGGGGCGCCCTTGACAGCCGGAATCCATTCTTTTCCAATCCCTATCATTGAACGTCGGGTTCACCACTCCTGGGCTTGACGACGTGGTGCTGTCGGTTGTTGGTCGAACGCAAAGCGTCTATCCGTTTGAGCAACGGCGGATGGGAATAATGGAGCAAAACATAGAAGGGATGGGGTGTCAGGTTGACCAGATTGCCGGCTGCAAGTTTTTTCAGGGCAGCTATCAGTGGTTCAGGGTTGCCGCAAGTTTGCGCGGCAAACGCATCTGCCTCATATTCGTCTTTCCGGGAGAGGTGCTGCAGGCCGAGAGCCAGGAAAAACTCCACCGGGGTATAGAGTATGGCAAAGAGAACCACGCCGGCATAGATGGACAGGTGGTCAAGGTAAAAAGCTGCAAACAGGGACGGTCGGCTGATGAACTGCTGGAGAAGGTAGAACATGATGCCGATGTGGGCGATTGATAGGAGAAGGTTTTTTAACAGGTGTTTTTTGCGGTAGTGGCCGATTTCATGGGCCAGGATCGCCACCAGCTCCTCGGCGGTATGCTGCCCAACCAGGGTGTCGAAAAGTGCGATGCGGCGATGCTTGCCGAAGCCGGTAAAAAAGGCATTGGCTTTGCTGGAGCGGCGCGATCCATCAATGATGAAGACGTTGTCAAGGGGGAAGTTGACCGAGCGGGCATAGGCGAGGATTGCCGTTCGTAATGGCCCTTCGTCCAGTGGCGTAAATTTGTTGAACAGTGGCAGAATCCAGGAGGGGGCAATGAATTGTCCAGCCAGGAGTACCACGGTGGTGATCAGCCAGCAGTACAACCAGGCAGCTGGGCCGGTTTTTTCAAGAAACAGCAGGATGCCCGCCAGCAGTGGGCCGACCAGCAGTACGGCCAGCAGCAGGCCTTTCAGGCGGTCGCCAGCAAAGGTTGCCATGGTGGTTTTGTTGAAGCCAAAACGCGCTTCAATAACAAATGTGCTGTAAAAGCTGAAGGGCAGGCCAAGGAGCAGCTTCAGTAGGAGCAGAAGACCTATATAGCAGAGGCCGCTTGGCAGGGGCGGCAACTGCCAGCTCCTGACCAGCAGATCGAGATGGTTGAAACCACCGCTAAACCAGAAAACCAGGGTGACCATCAGGGAGATGGTGGCTGTTAGGCGTCCAAGTCGGGTGGTTGCCCGCAGGTAGTCCTGGGCGTGGCGGTAGCGGTCGGCAGGAAAGACGTCCTGAAACTGTTCAGGGACCTCGTGCCGTAGTGCCTTAAGGTTGAGCTGGTCGGCAGCGAGCTGCAGGGTATATTCAGCCAGCAAGGCTGACAGGATAATGAATCCATAGATGTTCATCGGTATGATGTCCCGGAGTAAAATTCATCGGAGTATAGAGGGGCAGTTTCTTTTTCTCAATGTTTTTTTATTGCTGGTACATCAACATTTCATTTTTTCCATTGCGCTCCAACCTCCGTCACTTGGGTTGACCTTCTCAGAGCAACCCATCCCTGCTGGGTACCTTGCACCATTGTCTTGTTACCCATTTACTGCGTTAGGCTTACATGGTAACCCGCAAAATACTCAAGGTATTCGTCCAGTTAAGATCTTTTCATGCCTTGTTTTTACAAAAACTCTCATTTTACAAGACGTCCTCCTGAATGAGTACCAGTACGCCGGGAATCTGGAACCGTTACAGTGCCAGCCGATTTTTGCGGCATTTTGCCCGTTGTTGCACACTCATCTTGAAAATATGGTCTTGTCAAGAACAGGCTTATATGCTATCAAAATCATCCCCCATGCGGGCAATTAGCTCAGATGGATAGAGCGTTGGCCTCCGGAGCCAAAGGCCGCAGGTTCGAATCCTGCATTGCCCGCCAATATTCACCGCTGCTTCAGGTGTTTTTTATCGCCTGGAGAGCCCTTTTCCTTTCCCTCTGCGTCAATGATAACGACCGTTCCAGCGGTGACAGCGGCCAGGCAGGTAGTTGCCACGGTATTTTCTGCTGCTGATGTCCTTAAGGGGCGGCCGTCAAACCTGTGGAAAAATGAGCCCGCCTCCCCGCCTGCCTGCAAAGATTGTTGCCGGGAGCTGTGACTGTCGCAGGTGCGGTTGGAGAAATGATTGATAATCGTTAAGACCCGCTGCCAGGCGGGTTTTTTGCTGCTGGAGATACACTGGCGCCACCAGGAAATTCCCTGGTGGCCAACTCAGATTTGACAACCCGCAATAATGACGATAAAATTTCCTCCTGTAAACAATCCTTTATGGAGGAGTTGTCCCAAGCTGATGAAGTTTTCTCGTCAGATACTTCTATTTATTCTTATCCTTTGCGCCAGTGGGGTTCTTTTTTACCTGCCGTATCAGGAGGTGAAGGAACAGAACATTGAAGGGCTGAATGTGGAGCAGCGTACGCTGGCCCGCCAGGCGGCGACCGGGATACAGGAACTTTTTGCCCACTACACAAAGATGTTGCAGTATTTTGCCTGCCATCTGGGTGTTGTCAATCATAATGAGCAAGGGCGAAATCTTCTCTATAATCTTTATGCCTATACCCGGATCGTTGCGGCCAACCCCGGACAAAAAGCGATTATTGTCAATGGCTTTGCCCAGTCAGTGGAAGTGCGTAAAACCCAGGAGCTTGGTGCCGGCCAGTATGTCAAAAAGCCCTATATCCTTGAACAGCTGGGTCTGGCAGTCCGCGAGACACTGCATCGCTAATCTTTTGTTGAGGCTTCAGCACTTAGCCAGCTGAAATTTTTGTGGAAAGGGGTGAAAGAGGGGTGCGGATGAAGAGTTATCGCAAAGAATTGTGGTTTACGATCCCGGCCAGGAGGGGGTTTATTAATATCACCCCTCAGGTTGCCGACTGTTTACGGGAAAGTGGCGTTGGTGAAGGGCTTGTGCTGGTCAACGCGATGCACATAACAAGTTCGGTGTTTATCAATGACGACGAGTTGGGACTGCATTACGACTTCGAGGTCTGGCTCGAGAAACTGGCGCCCCACGAGCCGGTCTCCCAGTACCGCCATAACGGCTTTGAGGACAATGCTGACGGCCACCTGAAACGCCAGATCATGGGCCGCGAGGTGGTGGTGGCGGTGACCGAGGGCCAGCTTGACTTCGGCCCGTGGGAACAGATCTTCTACGGCGAGTTTGACGGCAGAAGAAAAAAGCGGGTGCTGGTCAAGATTATCGGGGAGTAGGTTGTCTGTCTTTTCATATAACGACATGAAACAAGCTGATCTGATTATGGATTGAGAATAGTCTCCTAAGCTTTATGCATGTTTTAGTTGGATTAATGGATGATGTAATTTTATAGATAGCTGTTGTTCTCGCATTCTTTGGTTTATCCTGGTTCTAAAAAAATATTTTCTGAATGTCGCAGACTCAAATCTAACACACCATTCCCTGACCATCATCACTGAAGTCATCTCTTCAGCATTCCGCCATGAGTTTGATGTGGAAACAATCTGTTTATAGCATTTGACCAAAACAGAATTAAATGATATGTGTGCGAAAGTTTAGTGTACGAAATATTAGCAAGGGAAGTAATAATGAAGCATCATCTTTCAGTGATTAACTCCACCAGCGAGGAAAAGATTCTGCGTTTGCTGCGTCAGATAATTCGCGCAATTGATCAGCACAGTAGGAAACTGCGGCGCATATTCAACCTCACCATTCCACAAATCATTACCCTTCAGCAGTTGTGCGAAACAGATGGCTGCACTACTGGGAAGTTGGCGGAAAGGGCCTGTCTCAGCCAGGCGACAATGACCGGAATCATTGATCGACTGGAAAAACGTGGCTTGGTTCGTCGAATACGCTGTGACGAAGACCGCCGGCGGGTTATGGTCCATTTGACTGAGGAAGGACGAGAGGTGGTGGCGATTATGCCCAAGCCGTTGCAGGATCAGTTTGTCAGTCGATTGGGTTCACTGCCGCCTGAGGAACAGACCGTAATTGCCGAAACACTGTCATCCATCGTCAATATGATGGAGGCTGCCGATCTTGATGCCAGTCCAATTCTCGCCATTGGCGATCTTTCGCAGGACGAGGAAGATCAAAGCCCGCTGACCTGAAAAACCATTTTCCCATCTAAATAATTATTAACATGTATCCGCGCCAGACAAGGATATCCTATGTCTCAGGTAAAAATTTGTGTCAAAAATGTTAGCAAGGTTTTTGGTTCACACCCGGAAAGAGCATTGAAACTGCTGAACGAAGGTGTCGCCAAGGATGAAATTTCTGAACGTACTGGGCAAACTGTCGGTTTGTACGGTGCCAGTTTCGACGTGTACGAGGGAGAAATCCTCGTTATAATGGGACTTAGCGGTAGCGGTAAATCGACCTTGATACGCTGCCTTAACCTGCTGAACAAGCCGACCACCGGTAGCATCATCATTGATGGTGAGGATCTGACAAGTGTTAGTCATGATCATCTGATGAAGATACGACAACAGAAATTTGGCATGGTGTTTCAGCATTTTGCCCTTTTCCCCCACCGTACTGTTCTGAGAAACAGCGAGTACGGTCTCGAAATTCAGGGTGTCGAGGCTGGCATCCGCGAAGAAAAAGGTCGGGAAGCTCTCAAACTTGTCGGTCTTGAGGGTTGGGAAGACTCCTATCCCCACCAGTTGAGCGGGGGCATGCAGCAGCGGGTCGGCCTTGCCCGGGCTCTAGCTGTTGATCCAGACATTTTGCTGATGGATGAAGCCTTTTCTGCTCTTGACCCACTCATACGCCGGGACATGCAGCACGAACTGGTCGCATTGCAATCACGGGTTAAGAAAACAATTGTGTTTATCACCCATGATCTCGATGAAGCTCTAAAAATCGGCGATCGAATCATTCTGATGAAAGATGGCAAAATTGTTCAAATTGGTACCCCTGAAGATATTCTTGAAAACCCGTCAAATCGATATGTTGAGAAATTTGTTAAGGATGTTGACAAAAGTAAGGTTCTTAGCGTCAGTTCGATCATGGCAAAAGCAAAAGTGGTCGCCTTCCCTGCAGACGGCCCCCGAACTGCTCTGCACAAGATGCGGGATGAAGGTATTAGTTCGATCTTTGTTGTCGACCGTGACTACACATTTCGCGGTCTTCTAACCGCTGACAAGGCTTCGGAAGCTATCAAGCATCACCAGAAACCCATTGATCAGTTCTATGAACGTGGAATGCAGGCGGCCGGACCTGATGAGCCCGTAAATACTTTGTTTGCCATCATGGCTGAAACCAATCGGCCGGTTCCGGTGGTCAACGACCAAGACAAACTGCTTGGTGTCGTGACCAGGGTCAATTTGCTTGCCAGTTTGGCGGAAGGAGAATGAGCCTGATGAATTTTATTGTTCCACCATTTCCTTTGGAAGACATCATTGAAGCTACTATTGATTTTTTGACCGAAAATTTTGCGTTTCTTACCAAAGGTGTTTCCGACGTTATCGAAACAGGTATTGATTTGCTGCAGGCTGGATTGGCAATGCTGCCAGCCTGGGTGCTGATTATTGCCCTTGCTTTGCTGGCTTGGAAGCTGGCTGGCCTACGGGTAGCGCTGGTTACGGTCCTTGGCCTGCTACTGATCTGGAATCTGAGGCTCTGGGATGCCACGGTTGACACCTTGATCCTCGTGACCATCTCTACCTTGGTGGCGGTTACTATCGGCATTCCGCTTGGTATTAGCGCAGCCTTGTCAACCCGTTTTAATCGGGTGATCATGCCGATTCTTGACTTGATGCAGACGATGCCTGCTTTTGTCTACTTGATTCCGGCCATTCCCTTTTTTGGTCTCGGCCCGGTCTCGGCAATATTTTCCACGGTTATCTTTGCCATGCCGCCGGCCATCCGCCTTACCTGCTTTGGCATCCAACAGGTGCCTGCTGACCTTGTGGAGGCAGCTGATGCTTTTGGCTCCAGCCGTTCCCAAAAGTTGTTCAAGTTGCAGATTCCCCTGGCAATGCCGACCATCATGGCTGGAGTCAATCAGACGATCATGCTGTCACTTTCAATGGTGGTTATTGCTGCCATGATTGGTGCCAAGGGGCTTGGCGGGGAGGTTTGGAAAGCCATTCAGCGGCTGCAGCCCGGCAAGGGATTTGTTGCCGGTATTGGAGTGGTCATCATCGCGATGATCCTGGATCGAATAACTCAGAAACTTGGCCAGCGCGATGACTTTAGCTGAAGCAACCACTAGTCAGTAAAGGATATTTTCTATCCATTTTAACATTATAATCATTGAGGGAAAAGGAGGAGGAGTAAGCGATGTATTGGAAAAGGGTGATGTTGGTTGCCGTGATGATGTGTTTGGGATTATTTTTTGCTGTCCAACCTGCGGTGGCAGGCAAGGGCAAAGTTGAATTGGCTTATGTCGAATGGGATTGTGCTACAGCATCAACTCATGTCATGAAGGCGGTTCTCGAAGAACTTGGTTACGACGTTGAAGTAATCCCGGTGGCTGCTGCCGCCATGTGGCAGTCGATTGCGGTTGCCGATGCCGATGCCATGGTAACCGCTTGGTTGCCCACAACGCATGGTCATTATCTAAAGCGTTTCAAGGATAAGGTTGTCGATCTCGGTGCCAATCTGCATGGGACCCGAATTGGTCTTGTGGTACCGCAATACGTTACCATTAACAGCATCGATGAACTGCAGGCTAATGCCGCCAAATTTGACAACAAGATAATTGGCATCGATCCGGGTGCCGGTCTGATGAGTAAGACCGAGCAGGTTGTTGAAGAGTATCGGTTGAACAAGATGAAACTGATGGATGGCAGTGGTGCCACCATGGCTGCTGCGCTGCAGGATGCCATCAAGAACAACGAGTGGGTGGTGGTTACCGGCTGGACTCCGCACTGGAAATTTGCCCGCTGGGATCTCAAGTATCTTGATGATCCTAAAGGTGTGTATGGCGGTGAAGAGTTCATTAGTACCATGGTTCGCCGTGGCCTTAAGGAAGATATGCCCGAAGTGTATGCGGTTCTTGATAACTTCAGCTGGACCCCAAAAGATATTGCCGAAGTAATGATCATGAACCGCCAGGATGGTGCCGATCCGGAGGAAACCGGTCGCCAGTGGGTTAAGGAACACCAAGATAAAGTAAAGAAGTGGCTACCTTAAATACCTGTTTGCCCGCCTAGTAATAATCATTCCCGTCAACTGACCTGTACGTTCGGTTTTCCGTTGACCTCTGGGTTTTCTTGGTAGAACATTCCGGATGTGAATCGAACAGGCCTGCCCCCGATTTCCGGGGGTATGGCCTTTTTGTTGGCAATTTTTCTTTTTTGTCTGCTGGTGCGTATGTATCAGCGACTTTAACTGTAATGTGGAAAAGGAGGTAGAAAAGTGAAAAAACATCTGTTGATCGCATTGACATTTGCGCTGCTGATCGTATTCCCGACGACTGCTCCGGCTTTTGATGTCGGTCCATTTTCAATCGGTGGTGCCATGCGTGCCAACTATACTGTAGGTGACTATGGTCCGGAACTTGACAATAGACCGTCACGGGCGGAAGAGGACGGCGGCTCAGTCAATCTTGATACGTTTCGCATCAACATTGGTTACGAACAAGGTTCCTGGATTGGCAAGCTTGAATACCGGTTCTATCCGGGGTATGGCACCAACAACCATGACAGCTACCATTTCCTGCATACCGGCTGGATCGGTTATAATTTTGCCGACCAGAGCCAGATCCAGGTTGGTGTTAATCGGGTGCCGTTTGGCCCGGGTGCTTGGGGAATCTCGCAAAGCTGGATGTTCGACCAACACTACTATGTCGGTCTTGCTGATGACATGGATTTCGGTGTTAAATACAGTAAGCCGTTGGGGAATCTGAAACTTGACTTTGCCTACTACTTTTCTGACGAGGGATCGTATTATGGTGAAAACTTTTCTCGGGACAGCGTGCGCTACTCATATGATGTCGTTGATGAGACCGGCGACGGCTATCAGGAACGCCATCAATTCAATGTCCGCGCCATATATACGATGAAATCAGGTGATGTCTCCACAGACCTCGGTGCCTCGCTTCAATACGGCCAGTTGGAAAGCAACGGACCGCAGGATGATGGTGAACACTATGCCGCTTCAGTACATGCTGTAACCACTTGGGGAAACTGGAAGCTGGCCCCTCAGCTGACTTACTACAAGTATGATGTCGATGATGATCAACCACTCGGTACTGATAAACTTGTCCAGTTCGGTGCTTTTGATTTTCCTACGCTTGTTGCTGCCGAGGCTTGGATACCAGCTGTTTCTCTGAGCTATACGCTCAAAACTCCGCAGCTGGAGTGGCTTGATTATGTTGTGCCTTATGTGGAGTACAGTGCCATCGTCAAAGAGGAAAACAGTTTCAACGATAGTGAAATGATCGTTCTCGGTGCCGCCTTTGCGAGTGGTGGGTGGTATATCTATGCGGATCTGGCATATTCCAATGGCAATGATTTCGTCGGCAATGAAGTTGGTTACGGTTCACCGTCGTTCGCTCCGGTTTGGACCAGCAACCGTTTCGGGGCTAACCCCACAAACGAATGGGAATATCGCTTCAATATTAATTTTGGTTATTATTTCTAAA